>NZ_AUTI01000420.1:0-6113 GCF_000497995.1 Pseudoalteromonas sp. TB25 | reverse complement strand
GGGCCTGCTAAAAATATAGTGCCTTGATCTTTTACAATAATGCTTTCATCGGCCATTGCAGGTACGTACGCACCACCTGCGGTACATAATCCCATTACCACGGCAATTTGTGGAATGCCTTTGCCCGACATACGGGCTTGGTTGTAAAAAATACGACCAAAATGCAACTTATCTGGAAATACATCGTCTTGCTCTGGCAGATTTGCACCGCCAGAATCCACCAAATAAATACACGGTAAGTGGCAGCGCTCTGCGATGTCTTGTGCGCGTAAATGCTTTTTAACAGTAAGCGGAAAATATGTACCGCCTTTAACCGTGGCATCGTTTGCAATAATCATGCATTCAATGCCTTTAACACGGCCAATACCGGCTACAACGCCTGCACAAGGTATTGCTTGTTCGTAAACACCAAAGGCAGCAAATTGTGAAATTTCTAAAAACGGTGAGCCTTCGTCAATTAATGTACTTATGCGGTCGCGTACAAATAATTTACCACGGCCTTCGTGGCGCTCCTTTAAAGCAGCGCCTCCGCCTTGGCTAATTGTTGCTACTTTATCGCGTAAATCATCTACCAGCGCTGACATATTTTTATGGTTTTGCACAAACGTTAGATCGTGAGGATTAACGCTCGATTTTAAAATCGTCATGGTTTAATCCTTAACGGCTTTCTGTGAAAAGTTCGCGGCCAATAAGCATGCGGCGTATTTCTGATGTACCTGCACCAATTTCGTATAATTTAGCGTCGCGCAGCAGGCGGCCTGTTGCGTATTCGTTTATGTAGCCATTGCCGCCTAAAATTTGGATTGCATCTAGGGCCATTTTAGTTGCAAGCTCTGCTGCGTATAAAATTGCACCGGCTGCATCTTTACGGGTTGTTTCACCACGGTCACAAGAGCGAGCTACCGTGTACACATATGAGCGGGCTGCATTCATTTGTGTATACATGTCGGCTACTTTGCCCTGAATTAACTGAAATTGACCAATAGGGGTGTCAAACTGTTTACGCTCATGAATGTACGGTACCACTATGTCCATACACGCTTGCATTATGCCAAGCGGGCCTGCTGCAAGTACTACGCGTTCGTAATCAAGGCCACTCATAAGTACTTTAACGCCTTCGTTTAAGTTACCTAAAATGTTTTCCTCGGGTACTTCGCAGTTTTCAAATACTAGCTCACAGGTATTTGAGCCGCGCATACCCAGTTTGTCGAGCTTTTGTGCTGTTGAAAAACCAGGAAAGTCACTTTCAACAATAAATGCGGTAATGCCTTTAGCGCCAGCGTTTAAATCTGTTTTAGCGTAAATAACGAGTGTGTGTGCGTCTGGGCCATTGGTGATCCACATTTTATTACCGTTTAAAATGTACTTATCGCCTTTTTTTTCGGCTTTGAGTTTCATCGATACTACGTCAGAGCCCGCGTTAGGCTCGCTCATTGCAAGGGCACCAATGTGCTCGCCACTAATAAGCTTTGGTAAGTATTTTTCTTTTTGAGCTTGTGTGCCGTTACGGTTAATTTGATTAACACACAGATTTGAATGCGCACCATAGCTTAAACCTATAGAGGCACTGGCACGGCTTATTTCTTCCATAGCAATAACATGTTCTAAGTAACCTAAACCGGCGCCGCCAAGTTCTTCAGATACGGTCATACCTAGTACGCCCATTTCGCCCATTTGAGTCCAAAGTTGATTTGGAAAAGCGTTATCTAAGTCCGTTTTTTCAGCAAGCGGGGCAATCTCCTGACTCGCAAAACTGTTTACGTGGTCGCGGATCATATCGGCGGTTTCGCCAAGGCCAAAGTTCATTTCTTTATATAGTGAAATAGTGCTCATGATTCATTCCTGTGTGACGTGTGTGTTGTCAGTGTGTTTTTATTTTAAAAATAAACTTACTCGTCTATTTTATTAAGCGTGTCTCTGCAGCGGCGCTCGGCCGTCACCAACTCCATAAGAACAACTTTAATGTCGTCCATTTGTTGAGATAGATCTGCTTTTTTTTCTGATATAAGGTCAAGCATAGTAACCAACTGCTTAGCGCTTGATTTATCTGCGTCGTACAGTTCAAACAAACGTCCGGTTTCAGCCAATGTAAAGCCAAGGCGCTTACCACGTAATATTAGTTTTAAACGCACTTTATCGCGTTTTGAATAAATACGGGTTTGACCATTACGCTCTGGAGTTATTAACCCTTGGTCTTCGTAAAAGCGAATAGAGCGGGTTGTAATGTCAAATTCTTTAGCGAGTTCGCTAATGCTAAATGTTTGTTCATTACTGGCCGGCATTTTGGCTGAGCTTGCAAAGTTTGTTTGATTATCTGGTTTCATAATTGTATTTACCTCATTCGAATAACCCCAATATAAGTGAAGTTTACGTAAAGGTAAAGCTTGGTGTGATTTGAAACTATTTATAAAGGAATGTTTAAGTGAAGTATTGATTTATATTATTAATATTCAATGGGTTATTTTTATTTCATCAGTGTAGTCTAACCGATGGAAAATAATCCTTACACTTATAAAACTAAAAATTAAGCTGTTTTTAGTTGACGTTGGCGTAAACGTTAGTATTGTGTAAGGGTATTAAATAATAAATGAATACTAAATTAATAGAGCAAATATACTAACAACTATTTGCATATAAATACAATGGAGTTAGTTATGACTTTAGAATCAGTGGTAATTGTAGCAGCAAAACGCACCCCAATGGGTGGTTTTATGGGAGCGTTAAGTGATGCGCAGTCTACCGAGCTTGGCGCTACCGCCATTGCAAGTGTACTCACACAAACTGGTTTAGCTAATGATGCAATAGACGAAGTAATTATGGGCTGTGTATTACCAGCAGGCCTTGGACAAGCACCCGCACGCCAAGCAATGTTAAAAGCAGGCCTTGCACTTAGCACTGGCGCTACAACAATTAACAAAGTATGTGGCTCTGGTTTAAAAGCGGCCATGCTTGCAAACGATTTAATTAAAGCCGGCTCTATTCAATCTGCTATTGCCGGTGGCATGGAGAGCATGACAAACGCACCGTACTTCATACCAAAAGCGCGTGGCGGTATGCGCATGGGACATGGCGAAATAAAAGATCACATGATGAGCGATGGCCTTGAAGATGCTTACGACAACAAAGCTATGGGTTGTTTTGCACAAGACACCGCCGACGAATACGGCATTGGCCGCGAGCAAATGGATGCGTTTGCATTAGGCTCATTAAGTAAAGCAAAAGCAGCAATACAAAATGGTAGCTTTGATAACGAAGTTGCACCGCACACGATGCAAACACGCAAAGGCGATGTAACAGTATCGATTGATGAGCAACCAGGTAACGCCCGCCCAGAAAAAATTCCTACCTTACGTGCAGCTTTTAAAAAAGACGGCACTATTACAGCGGCTAATTCATCGTCAATTTCAGACGGTGGCGCAGCGCTTATATTAATGAGCGAATCAAAAGCAAAAGAGCAGGGCTTAACACCGCTTTGTAAAATTGTGGCGCACAGCACGCATTCTCAAAAACCAAGTGAATTTACAGTAGCGCCAGTAGGGGCTATGAACAGCGTGCTTGAAAAAGCAGGTTGGGCTGTAAACGATGTTGACCTTTGGGAAATTAACGAAGCATTTGCCATGGTAACCATGCTGGCTATTAACGAGTTAAAACTTGATGAAAGCAAAGTAAACGTTAACGGCGGTGCATGTGCACTTGGCCACCCAATTGGTGCAAGCGGCGCGCGTATTTTAGTAACGCTTATTCATGCCCTTAAAAACCGAGGCCTTAAAAAAGGCATTGCGTCTTTATGTATTGGTGGCGGTGAAGCGGTTGCTATGGCCGTAGAAGCGTATTAACTAGGTATTTAATAGTTATAAGAAAGCTGTACGAATAACTATAAAAGCGCTGCACTAATAATACAAACAAAGCGGCGCTACCAATTTTAAAAGAGAACACACAACTCACACACTAGGATTTAATCATGCACCAAGTACCACTACTTATTAATGGCGAATTTATTCAATCAGCATCAAAAGAGCTTATCGATGTTATAAACCCAGCAACTCAAGAAGTACTTGCACAAGTGCCATGTACCACAGAATCAGAAATGGACGCGGCAATTGCCTCAGCTTCTGAGGCGTTTAAAACATGGAAAGACGTACCTATTACTGAACGTGCTCGCATTATGATGAAGTACGCTGCGCTATTAAAAGAACACCACGATGAGCTTGCTACCATTATTTGCCACGAATTGGGTAAAACATTTGAAGATGCAAAAGGCGATGTTTGGCGCGGTATTGAAGTAGTAGAACAAGCAGCAAACGCACCATCATTAATGATGGGTGAAACAATGGAAAACGTAGCGCGTAAAATCGATACGTATTCTTACATGCAGCCACTTGGCGTGTGTGCAGGCGTAACCCCGTTTAACTTCCCTGCAATGATCCCACTTTGGATGTTCCCGCTGGCCATTGTGTGTGGTAACACCTTTATTTTAAAACCGTCTGAGCAAGATCCACTTACACCAATGCGCTTAGCAGAGCTATTTATTGAAGCCGGCGCACCAAAAGGTGTATTACAAGTTGTTCACGGTACAAAACCACAAGTAGACCGCCTACTAGAAGATAAAGCAGTGCGCGCTATTTCGTTTGTTGGCTCGTGTGGTGTAGGTGCTTATATTTATTCTAAAGGCACGCAAAACCTTAAACGTGTGCAAGCCTGTGTTGGCGCTAAAAACCACATGGTTATTATGCCTGATGCAAGTAAATCGCACGTTGTAAACAACCTAGTAGGCGCATCTGTCGGTGCTGCTGGCCAGCGCTGTATGGGTATTTCTGTTGCTGTATTTGTAGGTCAAGCAAGTCAGTGGGTAGATGAAATTAAAGCAGGCTTTGAAAATGTACGCCCAGGCGTGTGGGATGATGCAAACGCGGCATACGGTCCACAAACATCAAAAGCGGCAAAGGCACGTATTTTATCACTCATTGCTGGTGGTAAAGAGCAAGGCGCTACCTGTTTAATTGATGGTTCTGACTTTACGGTTGAAGGGTATGAGCAAGGTAACTGGGTTGGCCCAACGTTATTTACCGATGTAACCAAAGAGATGGATTTATACAAAGAAGAAATATTTGGTCCAGTACTAGCGTGTATGTTTGTAGACACGCTTGATGAAGCAATCGCCCTTATTAACGACAGCCCTTACGGTAACGGTACCTCGTTATTCACGTCAAGCGGCGCAGTGGCTCGTAAATTCCAACACGAAATTGAAGTAGGCCAAGTAGGTATTAATGTGCCAATTCCGGTGCCACTTCCGTTCTTTTCGTTCACTGGTTGGAAAGGCTCGTTTTACGGCGATACTCACACGTACGGTAAGCAAGGTATTCGCTTTTACACAGAAACTAAAACAATTACATCACGTTGGTTTGAAGACGACATTGCGTCGGGCCCAAACATGAGTATTAACTTAAAGTAATCGTAATTAAAAAATCAGTAAATAAAAGAATAATTAATAAAAAAGATGGGCGCGAAGGCTACTTCACACACAACACACACATAAGCCTTCGCCGCTCGTCACAAACTATCCCTGTGACGGGAAACACTAACAACACAACTAACATAACTTACACAATTAAAGAGGTCTAACATGGACTTTAACTTATCTGAAGATCAACAAGCCTTTACACAAACTGCACGCCAATTTGCCGAGTCAGAACTTGCGCCCCATGCAGCAAAATGGGACCGCGAGCATATTTTTCCAAAAGATACGATTAAAGCAGCAGGCGAGCTTGGTTTTTGTGGTTTATACACGCCAGAGGAAGCCGGCGGCCTTGGTTTATCTCGTTTAGATTCGAGCATTATTTTTGAACAACTTGCTATGGGCTGTACCGCAACAACGGCCATGTTGACCATTCATAATATGGCCACCTGGATGGTAGCAAGTTTTGGTACCGATGCCGTAAAAGACAAATACGTAGAGCAATTAGTAATGGGCGAGCTACTTGCCTCTTACTGTTTAACAGAGCCAGGCTCGGGCTCAGATGCCGCATCACTTAAAACAAAAGCCGTGCTTGAAGGTGATGAGTACGTTATTAACGGCTCAAAAATGTTTATATCGGGCGCGGGCGAAACCGAAG
>NZ_AUTI01000419.1:0-3249 GCF_000497995.1 Pseudoalteromonas sp. TB25 | reverse complement strand
ATTACGGTTACTGTGCCTGTCCAACCGGTGTGGCCATAAGCCTGCGCGCTTGCATAAGGACCAAAGTGCCAACGCCTTGCTTGGTTATTACCGGCAAGCCTAAAGCCAAGCCCGTAGGTTTCATCGCTTGATTGCGGCGTTAAAAATTGCGCTAAAGCGCTTGCACTAAATAATTGTTGGTCGCCGTAGCCACCATTATTTAATAATAGCTGGCAAAGCACGGCTAAGTCGTGGGCGTTACTAAATAGCCCCGCATGCCCTGCTACGCCATCAAGTGAATAATAAGCGCGCTCGTCATGCACTTGGCCTTGTAAAACATTGGTGCGAACATTATCAAACTTAATACGCCCGTCTCGTGTGTTGCCGCTAAGCTCAGTGGCTGCAAATTGCTGCGGCTTAAAGCCTTTTTTAAGTGGATTAAATAACGTGTTAGTTAATTTTAGTGGCGCATACACTTGCTGCTCTAGGTATTCGTCAAGAGGCTGCCCTGTAACGCGCTCAATTAGTACGCCTAAAATCATGTAATCAATATCTGAGTAAACATGCTGCCCAGATAATTTACTGCTAAAAGGCACGCTGGTAAGTAATAGCTGCTTAGTGGTTTTACTGTTTTGCGAATAAAACGCGTCGCCATAGCTGCCATCTTTGCGATGGAAGTCAAATACTGGCGGGTATCCGGCGCTGTGAGTGAGTAACTCTTTTACTGTACGTTGTACTCGCCCTTCGCCTTTATACTCGCTTAGGTAGCTTTGCACGGGTTTATTAATATTTAATAGCCCTTCGCTTACTAATTTCATAAGTGCAAAGTTGGTGGCAAATATTTTGGTGTTTGAGGCCAAATCAAACAAGGTATTAGTTTGCATTGGCTCTGGGCGAAGTAGCATTAAGTCACTTTGCTGATATTGTTTTGCATCGCCATAGGCGGTTAACTTTATTAGCTCTCCNCAGCCAATACAGCCCCAGGAAAACCTGCTTTTACATCGCGTTCAATTAATGTGTCTACTTCAGTAAAATCTATATGCTTTTTTGGTTCATCACTTAAAGTAGGAAATGCAAAACGCAGTGTTAAGCTTGCGCCAGCAGGGAGAATATTTTCAACTTTAAAGGTATTAACACCGTTGTGAGTATTTTTTGCCAAACTGTAATTGTATAGAGTGTTGGCGCTCAGTTGGCTAACGTCGAGCTTTTGATTATTAATGTAAATATCGGCGCTTTGTGCGTTGTGGTTTTGTATTAATAATTGCCCGCGCCCTTTGTAAGCTTTAAACGTTCCTCGGTTATTTACATAAAACCGGCTACTCGGATTTACTTCAGGAAACGTTACAACCACTTGTGCATTAGGCAGCTCTACAAGTTGGCTTTTTGTAAGTGGTAGCACCGAGCTAATAGGCACAGGTGGTGTACTACAACCCACAATAATAAAGCTTAACGCCGCTATAAATGCATTTTTTATATAACTACACCTTTTATTTTTTAAAGCAATAAACATGCTTAGCCCTTATTTATATAACAAGTAAGGCGCTCTTTGCGCTTTAAATTGCACAAGCCCCGCCTGCCAACTTTGTTTTATTTGCGCTTCTGATTGCCCTGCTTCAATAGCTAAGCGCAATTTATTAGTACCCGCTAGTTTATCCATAAAGTCAGCGCGCTCAAAAAACGAGATGTTGTTTTTACTAAGATCCGTGTACGCATTTATTAAGTAAGTTAAATTTAAACCTGTAATATTTGCTTGTCTTAAATCGAGCCCTTGCACGGTTTGGTTTTTAAATTTAGGGTTTAAAGCAGCGCCTTTAATTGCGCGCGGTGTAAAACTAAAATCGCCCAATGTAATTGGCGAGTAACCAATTACCTGAAACGCAAAGTCGGTGCCTCTACCAATACTGATAGGCGTTGCTTCAAAAAAGCAAAGCGACGGATAAAGTGCAATGGCCTGATCGTTAGGTAAATTAGGGCTAGGTTTTACAGGCAAACTATAAGCACTTTTGCGAGTGTAATGATCGACAGGGATCACAGTTAATTTTAAATCGGGCGCTTTATTGATCCAGCCCTCACCCTTGATCATTTTGGCAAGTTCGCCAACAGTCATGCCGTGTAATACAGGAATTGGGTGCATGCCTACAAACGATTTAAATTCTGGCTCTAATCTTGGTCCATCAACGTAGGCAATATTTGGGTTGGGTCTGTCGAGTACTAAAAATTCTATCCTCTGCTCTGCAGCAGCTTCCATCATGTAGTGCATAGAGCTTATGTAGGTATAAAAGCGCACTCCCACATCTTGAATGTCAAAAATAATGACATCAACATCGGCTAAAGCAGCTTGGCTTGGTTTTTTATTTTTACCATAAATAGAAATAAGCGGAATACCGGTTTTGCTATCAACGGCATTTTTTACATGCGCGCCTGCATCGTGATCGCCGCGAAAGCCATGCTCAGGTGCAAAAATTTTAGTTATATTAATATTTTTAGTCAGCAGAGCATCTACTAAGTGAGTTTGCCCTATAATTGATGTTTGATTGACTACTAGCCCTACACGTTTATTTTTTAATTGCGGTAAATATTTAGCGTATTGCTGCGCACCTACCACAAGAGAGTTATTAGCTTCGTTGGCTTGCACGCTTGGAATAAAAATAGCGCTAAAAATAAAAAATAACGTAATAAATAGGGTTTTAAACATACTGCAATATCCTTTTAAACAAGGCGTTTAAAATAACATAGGTAACATTAAAGAGCAGCTTTAGAAAAGGTTAAGTGGGCTTAGATATTGTGATTAGAAGCTGGCGCTTCTCACGCTAGCAAGCTCAGCGTCTACAACGGATAAATAAACTCAGGGTGTGGATTTAAGGATTAGAGCTGGTTTTACTTGAAAATACCACCTCTCATTTTAAGCTTAAAGACCGTATTTAACCTTCTTAGAGCTAAACGCTTCTAGTTATTTAATTTCTTGGTCAATGAACTACTTAAAGATCTATTACACAAAGAGAAGCGAAAGAGAAGTAAATGAGAAGACATAAGCCCAAGTTTATTAGTTTAGCTTAGCTTTATTACTACCTCTAAAAGCGCAGCGCCTCTTAACCTCTTTGTGAATAAATTACTTATTTCTGGCGTTGCCAACAAATAAAATCTTATAAATTATATTTTGAGGGGGAATAGAAGCTGTCGCTTCCCACGCGAGCAAGCTCAGCGTCTACAGGTTATCAATCTACATTTCACTTTATTTCGGGCACAAAAAAACCGACTTAATGTCGGCTT
>NZ_AUTI01000418.1:0-26570 GCF_000497995.1 Pseudoalteromonas sp. TB25 | reverse complement strand
GATAGTGTAGCATTTGCTATGTGAAAGTAGGACATTACCAGGCTTCAAATTGTAGAGAGCCCGACTAGAAATAGTCGGGCTTTTTTACGTCTGCAGAAAAGTGAAATGTACGCAATTAACACACACTCATATCGCGACACAAAGATAGTGTAGCATTTCACTGTGGCTCTCCACCGCTGTGGGCACTACGACATCCTACTGCGTAGCGCACCGACTACAAATTGTAGAGAGCCCGACTAAAAATAGTTGGGCTTTTTCACGTCTGCAGAAAAGTAAAATGTGCGCAGTTAACACACACTCATACCAACACCCATCATGTAGGTCGGGTGAGCTTAGCGACTCCCGACGTTAAAATCACATCTAGGAGTGTGTAATTAATATTTATAAAAGTAGGATTGTTAATGAGTACAGAGATATTTAGTCGTTAATCATTACTTAAAATTTTATCTAGCTATCCCGCTCTCATTTTTATATAGATACTTCTAATAAAGTACTTAAGAAAACTGTACTATTACAGGTGTTTTAAAATAATTATAACGAGAAACAAATGAAATTATTAACTGCAGCAACTTTAATAGTTGCTTCATCGACAGCTTTTGCACGCCCTGCACCGTTAGTGTCTATTCCTACTCATGATGCCTTTTTTAATAGTATTGCAGCGCATTGCGGTAAAGCTTTTGAAGGTGAAGTAGCGGTAGATAACGCGAAAGGCCCAAGCTCATTTACAGATAAAAAACTGGTTATGCATGTACGTAAATGTAGTGAGACTGAGTTACAAGTACCGTTTCATGTAGGAGACGATGCATCACGTACGTGGATCATAACTAAAACGGGTAGCGGCTTGAGTTTAAAGCACGATCATCGTCATAAAGATGGAACAGACGACGCATCAACTATGTATGGTGGCCATACGCTTGATGCAGGGTCTGCGCAGATACAGTCGTTTCCAGCAGACCAATACTCTAAAGAGTTATTTGTAAAACAAGGTCTTGCGCAGTCTGTAGGTAATACATGGCAAATGTATATTTACCCAGAAGTATTTACTTATCGATTAATTCGCCAAGGACGTGAGTTTAAGGTGGATTTTGATTTAACTAAACCGATTACTCCACCATCAGCACCTTGGGGTTATAAAGACTAAGGTTACTTACCCTTACTTGTATTTTCTTTAGTTTCGCATTGGAGTAAAACACTTAAATCTGGTTGGTAAGCGCGTGGTTTTGTTGGAAAGCGTTCGTACTCTTGCACGCCTTCAAGTACTTTCAACATAAAGGTATTGCCGCGGCATAGACGGTCAGCATGACGTAACAAAAATACACTTTGGTTGGTAAAGTGTTTGTAATCGTCTGACTGGATTTCTATTTTATAGTTGTCTTCGCCAATTTGTGTTTGGTAGTAATGTACTTTGTTATCAAAGTCGTAGAGCTTCTCGGTTTCGGCTTTTTCAGCAAGTGCAGTATTTGCACTCGAAAGGGCCACCAGCGTAGCGCCTATAAATAAGCGTGGTGTGTTTATTCCTTTCATAAAATGTATCCTTTAATTTGCGAACTTTATACCCATTAATAAGAGTAATAAGGTCGATTTCTTTACGTATTAGTCTAACACCCAAAAAGGGAAAGTGTGATGTTCAAACAAATAAAACAACTTTTTGCTGTATTCGATAAACAGCAGCCAAGTATGCAAGAGCACGATTTAAAAACAGCGGTTGCTGCATTATTAATTGAAGTTATGCGCGCAGATACCAAGCTTGAACATGATGAACAACGAACCCTGACTGTAACCTTAAAAAAGTACTTTAATTTAACAGACACTGAGGTTAATGAGCTTACTAATAATGCGGCAAGTAGCTTAGATGATTCGATAGATTACTTTCAGTTTTCAAAGCAGATTAATGAGCATTGTAGCGCGGCGCAGCGAATAGAAATAATAGAGTTATTATGGCGCTTAGCGTATGCCGATGGAGAAATAGATCCCCAAGAAGACTACGTTATACGTAAAGTAGCAGGGCTTTTATATGTAACGCATACCGACTTTATCGCCGCCAAAATAGCAGCGACAAAGTAAGTAGGCGTGCGTGCAAGTTATTTTAACTTACTTGCAACGCTTACTAACTGATGAGCGAGGGCTGATATTTTTTCAGCCGTTACAGGTTCATTTATTTGCCCATTTTCATTAAACAATGTATGCACAGCGGGTACTGCAAGTTGATCGGCAAGTACTAACGATCCAATGCCGCTTAATATATCACGCACATGATTTAAACCGCGTAAGCCGCCAAGCCCACCAGGCGATGCTGCAAACAAAGCAACCACTTTATTACGAAAAGCAGGAACAGCACCTTGTTCTGTGCGCGATGCCCAATCAATCGCATTTTTTAGTGCTGCGGTAATAGAGCCGTTGTACTCTGGGCTTGCTAGTAAAATACCGTCGGCTGTACGTAGCTTATCTTTTAAAAGCTGTACATCGCTTGGTGTACCTTGCGCTTCAATATCTTCGTTAAATAGTGGGATGTTTAATTCGTTTAGTTTTATTACTTCTACTTCAGCACCTGTTTGTAGAGCAAAGCGTGCTGCCTCATTAATAATTTTTTGATTAAAGCTTTCTTGGCGAAGGCTTCCAGCTAGGGCGATAATTTTTGGTGCTGACATGGTAGTGGCCTTTTAATGTTTTAAGTTACATGACTAATGTAGCAAAATTTCACTTGTAGAAAACCCTAATAAACGCAACACTTGTGTGCGTATATGCACATAAGTAAAAGGTAGGCAGCATGGCGATAAAATTTGAAGATTGGCAAGACGTTAAAGTTGCGTTTGAAGTGGCACGGTTAGGCACGCTAACAGCAGCGGCCGAGGAGCTTAATGTGCACCACAGCACAGTGCTTAGGCGAATTAATAATCTTGAAGAAAACTTAAATGCACGGCTTTTTCATCGCCATGCTCGTGGCTACAAGGTTACTGAAATTGGCACTAAGTTATTTGCAACAGCACAAACAATCCATAGCTCCTTAGAGCAGTTACATAACGATATAGTAGCGGCCGATAGCACCCTTAGAGGTAGTTTGTTGCTAACGACGGTAAGTGGCTTCATGGATGTCCTTGGTGATGTATGTGAGCAATTTCAGGCGCTACATCCACAAGTGCAGCTTGAGGTTATTTTAGAACAAAAAAGGCTAAGGCTCGATCACGGACAAGCACATATTGCAGTGCGTGCAGGCCCAAGACCTGATGAAGGCGATTATATTGCTCAGCATTTGGCGCAGCTTTCATCGGGTTTATACGCTAATAAACGTTACATTAATAAATACGGTATGCCTAAATTATTAATTGATTTACAACAACATAACTTTGTATCGGGCGTGGCAGGTTTTAATGCCCGCGTGCCTTATTTTGCATGGGCTGATGAACATATTCCTGCATCGCAAATAAAGCTGCGAGTATCTGAAACTGCAGAAGCGACTCGTGCAATCATTAAAGGGCTAGGCATTGGCGGATTACAACATGACGTAGCGGCGCAATATCCTGATTTAGTGCCTATATTGCACAGTGAGTTAAGCTGGCCTACCGATGTATGGTTAGTCACGCATCACTTAGTGCATCGTACTGCTAAAGTACAAGCTTTTGCAGGGTTGTTAAAAACACACTTTAGTAAGTTAGCTGCTAACCAATAGTTTTAGCTGTATTTTAAATGATTATAGTATTTTTTTTACTTCTATTCCTAGGCGTTTAGCCAAGCGTACTAAGTTTGCTCTATCTAATTCAAGTACTCTTGCTGCTGCCGACCAGTTGTAGTTATGCTGTTTTAATTGCTCGGTAATTATGTTGTATTGCAACGATTCTACAGCTTGTTTTAAAGGTTGGTTGATTAAGGCGTTCGCTGTACTTCGGCTCTCTGCTATAGGGGGTTGCAGCGCACTCGGTGTTAAATCACAGTGCTCGCTTGTAATGGTTATTATTGGATTTTGCCATTGGCTTTGTTTTGCTTTTAGGGCGCTGCGGCTAATGACATGTTCAAGCTCGCGAACGTTACCTGGCCAGTTGTACTGATTAAGCAATGCTTGCGCTTCGGGGCTTAGTTTTAATTGTTTTATCCCTAATTTACGGGCTGTTTGCTCAATAAAATAACCAGCTAAGAGTGTTATGTCGTGCTCGCGTTTACTAAGTGGTGGCACAGTAATAGGGTAGACACTGAGGCGATGGTATAAATCGGCTCTAAAGCGACCTTGAGCTACTTCTTCTTTTAAATTTCTGTTGGTTGCAGCAACGACGCGTACATCTACGTACTTTGGCGTGTCTTCTCCTACCGTTTGTATTTCGCCACTTTGTAGCACTCGTAATAGTTTACTTTGCATGGCCAGGGGCAGTTCGCCAATTTCATCTAAAAATAACGTGCCGCCATCAGCTAATTGAAATTTACCTTGGCGCGAATTTTGTGCGCCTGTAAAAGCCCCTTTCGCATGACCAAAAAATTCACTTTCAGCAAGGCTTTCGGGAAGTGAGGCGCAATTTAAGTGAATAAGCGGTTGATCTTTTCGAGCTGAATTTAAGTGAATATTACGCGCAACAAGCTCTTTCCCTACCCCTGTTTCACCTAATATAAGCACGCTAAAGTTAGATGCTGCAACGAGTTTAATGTCGTTTTTAAGTGTTTGCATTAGCGGGCTTTGGCCAATAATTTCGCCGCCGTCCCGTGTTAACGCTTCACGATTTAGTTCTTGCACTAATGCACTTGAGTGCTGTGCATGCTGTTTGTAATGGGCAAGCTCTAAAGCTGTTTTAAAATGCGCACTACACAGCGTTTGTAAGGTATTGAGTGTATCAGCGCTTATGCTGTTAAATGCATTGGCGTTAAGGCTATCAAACGTAAGTACGCCAAGTAGCGCGTTTTTATCATAAAGAGGTAAACCTAAACATGCATGTACCGGTATGTCGCCGGTTTTAGCTAATAGCAATCCATCGTATGGATCGGGTAGTGGGCAGTCGTGCGCAAATTGAAGCGCGAGTGTGCTTTTGCAAATAGCTTCTAGGCGAGGGTGTTCTACTATTTTAAATCGTCTGCCTAAACTGTCGGGCATTAACCCTTTAATTGCCAGGGGTTTTAATTGTTCGCCCTGAAGCACTAATAACGCACTTGCATCACTAGGAATAACCCGCTCAACCGTTGCTAGTAATTGATCAAAGCTATGCTCGTGTAGTGTACTTTGAGCAAGCTCTAGAGCAACTTGTGTAAGGTTGAATTGCTGGTTCACGTCAAAATGACCTGTTTGTGTTCTTATGAGTTAATTTATAGTAGGTCATAAAGACTCATACTGTAAAGTGATTTAATTTAACTTATTGAATTTAATTAATTAAATTTGTTGGCACAGTATGTGTAATAGCTAAGTAACGTAGTTAGTTACAGAGATCGCTATGAACACACTAATGCTGAATAATTTAAATAATCAAACACAGTTTAGTTCACTATACGAAACAGTATTATTTGCTGCCAATACTGCATTGGCTGTGAGTTTAGTGTGTATTACGGCAAGTATTTTAATTAGCTACCCGTTTGCTGAGTACTTTTCCATGGCGGTGCAAGTATCAGCTCATATTGGGACTATTGTTATTGCTGCTATTTTAAAAGTAAGTTACGTACTGCGCTGTGTTGCACAACATGGTTTAGGGCAGGAGGTACGATAATGCGCCCTATAAACTTAACTGAGCCAATGCCAGCACGCGTTGCTATTCATCAAGTATCTCGACGGCCGTTATGGATGCTAGCTTTTAGGCCTTTCTTTTTAGGCGGTGGCTTATTGGCATTTTTGTCAGTGGGGTATTGGCTACTTATTTTAACAGGCCATACAAGTTGGCACTTATCGATACCTGCGACATTATGGCACGCGCACGAAATGCTGTTTGGCTTTGCAGGAGTTGTAGCTGTTGGCTTTTTACTTACCGCAGCACAAACGTGGACAGGCGTGCCGAGCATAAGTGGCAAAGCCCTTATGTGGCTTACGTTTATATGGCTTGCAGCGCGCTTAGCATTTTTTGTAGCACTGCCAGATATTACTCATTTTAATTTATATGCTGCACTTACATTACAAGTTATTTGGTGGCTAGGCGCCATAACCGCGTTGGCTAATATGTTATTAAAAGCCAATAGCAAAAGTAACTATCCGTTTTTAGCTATTTTAGCTGTGCTTTGTGGGCTCAATGTATTGTATTTAATACTTGTTTTACAACAAAACATGCAGCTTGCACTTGGTGTGGTTGATACCGCAGTACTGGTAATTACTTTACTAGTTGGCATTGTTGCGGGCCGCGTTTTACCATTTTTTACCGCTAAAGGTCTAGGTTTAGCCGCACAAGTTCGCACTCCTAAAATAGATAAAGCGGTGATGTATTTATCTATTGTGGCTATCACTTTATTTTTCATCAACAAGTTGTTTTTGAACACGATTAATCCTGCGTTAGTTGTTGCAACTGTTGCTGCGCTTCACCTGCTTAGGGCTGGTTGTTGGTGGGATAGCAAGGTATTGAGAGTGCCGTTGTTATGGTCTTTACATTTTTCCTACTTAGCGTTAGGCGTAGGGTTAATGATGGTTGCATTTAGCTTTTATAGCAGTGCAATACAATTTAAAGATGCGCTGCACTTAATCACTATTGGCACAATAGGTATGATGATTTTAGCAATGATGACGCGTGTATCGCATGGTCATACAGGGCGTACACTCGCTATTCCTCATTACATGGCAGTTGCTTTTGCACTTGTGTTAGTAGCCGCTATTACTCGCTCATTACTCCCTTATGTTATTAGGCCTCACCTTGCTTGGCAAATAAGTGCTTTGCTGTGGTTAGTAGCTTTTTCATTATTTTTAATTCACTGCACACCTATATTAACGCGGCGTCGTGTTGATGGGCGTCGTGGTTAGTTCATCCATAGGAAACACATATGTTATCTGATAAAACCATTGAGATCGTAAAAAGTACTGTTCCGTTATTAGCGCAGGCGGGTACGGTTGTTACCAATCATTTTTATAAGCGTTTATTTAGTCATAATCCTGAGCTTAAAAATATTTTTAATATGGCGAACCAAGATACAGGTCGTCAGCAATTTGCACTTTTTAATGCATTGGCTGCGTATGCACAAAATATTGATAATTTAGCTGTATTAAAAGAAGCGCTAACACGTATTAATCATAAGCATACAAGCTTGAATATTTTACCTGAGCATTACCCTATTGTAGGTGCACACTTAATTGGTACGCTTAAAGAGCTTCTTCCGGAGCAATTTACTCCCGATGTTGAATACGCTTGGCGCGAAGCTTACGGCGTACTTGCTGATATCTGTATAACCGAAGAAGCTGCTTTGTATGAGCACAGTAAAAATAAACACGGTGGTTGGGCGGGAACTCGCCAATTTAAAATAACCAACAAACAGGCTGAATCAGAACTAGTAACAAGCTTTACACTTACGCCAGTTGATGGCGAAGCTGTTATTACACATAAACCAGGACAGTATTTAGGTATTAAAGTTAAGCCAGAGGGCGCTGAATATGAAGAAATTCGCCAGTATTCTATTTCGCAAAAAAGTAACGCTAAAAACTACCGTATTAGTGTTAAAAAAGAGCTACAGCCAAAGCCTGGTATGGTGTCTAATTATTTACACTCATTAGAGCAAGGCACTATTGTTGAGTTATACCCGCCGGCAGGAGACTTCTTTTTACGCAATAACACAAACCCAGCGGTACTCATTTCAGCAGGTGTTGGGCAAACACCAATGCTGGCTATGCTTGAAACGTTATTAAGTGACAACTCTAATCAAGAGATTATGTATTTACATGCCTGCGAAAATAATCAGCAGCACTCGTTTTCAAAATATTTATATGATCTAACAGCACAGAATAACCGCTTGAAAACAATAACGTGGTTTAACCAAGCGGCAGGGGGCGCTGACTTTACTGGGTTAATGAACTTAAGCGTAATAGAAACACAGCTACCATTAAGTAATGGCGACTTTTATTTATGTGGTCCTGTCGGTTTTATGGCATTTATAAAAAACCAGTTACTTGAACTAGGTGTTAAAGACGAGCAGATTCATTATGAAGTGTTTGGCCCGCATGAAGACTTGTAATAACGCTTTAAAATAGAAAAAGGCGTGCAGCGATATGCTGCACGCCTTTTTTATAAACTTTAAAGTGCCTTATAATTCTTTACAGGTCACACCTTTAAGTACTGTAGTAAGCTCTTTTTTAGGATAGTAAAGCTCGCATTGGTTATTACGTAGTTGCAAAATAAACTTCTCAGATTTTATATTATGCGCGCCCATAATTACTCTGCCATCAGACCCTTTACTCATTGCATGATCAATTAGCAGTTCGCTACGTTTAGTAAATACGGAATCGGCAAGTGTTACTAATGCGCCTCCCTTAGCTTGTTGAATTGCCTGTTGTAGTGTTGCAATAACGCTGGGATTAACGCTCGTTAATATAGCGGGTTTAGCGGGCTCACTATTTACACTTTGGCATCCTCCCAAAGCGAATAAGGTAGCTAATGGGAGTAATAATTTAGCCATTATCTTTCCTCACTCAGTGTTGGCCAAGTTAAGTCCATATTACGCTGGGTAAATTGCTCAGGCATATTTAAAGGAATGAGAGATTCACGAGAGCTTGAAAAAGTAGCTGGCTCTGCTTTTGCAGCAGCCGTTCTAATTGGGCAACTGCCATTTTCAACATGAAACAATGCGGTGGCTAAAACGGCCTCGTCACTGTCGCCTAACTGATGATCAAAGTCGTCCTCAATTTCACAACCTTGAACATCAGCATCAAATTGTGGCGTAGGGGTTGGTGTAAAACCCGCAGCGTATTCGCCAAATCCTTTGCTATTTACCCCACTAAATTGAATAGTGTAATAGGTTGTTGCGCAGTTATGAGTTGGGGTAAAGCCATAGGGCTTACCGCAGGTTGTATCGCCAATTAAAATAACTTCTGCGTCTATACCTTTTAAACCATTAATAAAAGCTTCTGATGCCGAACAGGTGCCTGATGTGCTTAATACATAAACCTTCGATAAGTTTAAATCAGGTAGGTTTTCACCTGTGCTAAAAAAAGTAGAGTAATCTATTTCTTCATCAATAAATGGAAAAGGCGAATCAACGGGTTGTTTATCGTTTTGTTGAGTTTGATAATAAAAGCGGTTGTTAACGTTGGCATTACCGGCAACCATATAAGCCAATTGTGCCGACAGTGCTAATAAACCACCACCGTTATATCTAAAGTCGATTACAAGCTCATCAATACCATCGGTTTTAAACTTATTTACTGCATCAATAAGCCCTTCTTGGGCAATGCTTATATGACTATTAAATTGCATGTAACCCACGCTTGAACCATTTGCGGTTGTAATCGTTTTAACATTTTGAACCGGTGTTTGTTCAATATTGCCAGCGGTTACATTAAATGTTTTTTCGGCGCCATCGTTACTGCGTACAACAATAGTATGTGAGTCGCCGTTAGTAGGACTAAATAAGCCTTCGTTAAGCGTATCTACACCCGACTGTGTATTGGTATTAATGCTAACACCGTCAACTGAAAGTACAGTATCACCACGTTGAAAGCCTATTTGGCTTGCAGGTGAATCATCTTCAAGATAAGCGACGCGTAAAATACGGTCGGCTGTATCGCCAATAAACGCCCAATTTATACCGTAACCAGAAGTAACGCCCGATTGCGCTTCTTGAAAGTAATCTTCAGTAGGTTCTGAAAAATGAAAGTTATCTTTTTTTGCCCCTGAGTCGGTAAGCTGCTCTGTTTTTAATTGGGCAAAATAATCGGCTACTGTGGCAAAGCTTTCAGGATCGTTATCGGCAATCTCATCATACCAAAGGTAGGTTTCGTCGCTCCAAGAGCGAAGCCAGAGTTTTTCGTAAAGGGCAGAACCGGCTTGATCTGGGTAAGGCTCGTTGTTATTAAAGGGATCGTTACCCGTACGCGGGGTTTCGCAAAAGTTTTTTAAATCGTTAGAGGGTTCAAATACACCCGCAGTCCATGTTGGACTGCTACTAACAGGTGTTGTAACTACAGGGGCTGAGTCGATGCCNCCGCCACAACCGGTCAAAGCAAAGCCCGCAAATGCAGTGAAAATGGCAAGCGAGGTTTTATTATTTTTAAACATAGGTAAGGGCTTTTTTGTAAATAAGTTGTTTAAAATATTACAACACTCGCTCGTTTATTCAACATTTATAACTTTGATTTATGTAAATGAGTGTTAAAGCTTAGAGCTTACTCGCACTACTTGTATCTGCGAATGCTTGCTTTTGCCATGCATTAAATAACTTTTGCTGTTTATCAGAGATTTTTAAACCGTATGTTTTTTGCATGTAAGCGTAGGTGTCAGCTATACGTTTTCGTGCATAAACAGGCGGTTCAACTACACGTTGCTTAAAGTTTACTTTTACTTCGCAACGACCATATTGTGTGGCGTTTTCGCTAAGCATACCAAAACGATAATTAGAGCGATCGGCATTAATTTCGCCAATAGCTGGCGCTAAGTTATTTATATCAGCTTCCATTTTTCTAAATTTAGCACTTACTTTACGGCAGTTTTTACGCCCGCCATCTTGCCAGCATTGTAGCTGGTGACCAAATTCCCACGCCGGAACAATGTGCTCCCACTCAATGCGTAGTGCTCGCACATTTACTTTGCCTGAGCGGGTAAGGGTATTTCGAGGAATGTAACCACAGTTAGACGGATCAGGAACGAGTTTTTTGCCTTCTTTTTTAATGTCGCAACCGCAGTAAATGCTTTTGGCGTTGTCAGGTAGGGTTTTAATTAAATGTCTTTTAGCCGTTGAAAAACGGGTAAATTGTTCGGCTGATACCGAAGCGCACACACAACAAGCCAATAAGGCCAGAATAAATCGAGTCATATCCATCACAAATGTGAACTACAGGAATAGGCAGTTTAAAGCCTTGAAGATAAAAGATAAAGTTAACTTAAGGCCTACGCTTATATTACTAAAAAGTGCCTGATTAATTTTTTACTCAAAGTTATTTTCACTATTCATTTATTTCTCACTATTTATCGTATTTTAACCACACAAGGTTACCCGTTAAGGAGTATGCTTAAAGCTTACTCAATATGAGGATTTGGATTGCAAATGAAATTTGTTGATTATTATGCAGTGCTTGGAATATCGCCTGATGCAGATGATAAAGCGGTTAAAGTAGCTTATAAAAAGTTAGCCAGAAAATATCACCCAGATGTAAGCAAAGAGCCTCAAGCAGAAGATAAGTTTAAAGAAATAGCAGAAGCTTACGAAGTCATTCATAACAAAGAATAACGTGTAAAATACGACGAGTTACGTCGTCACCAACAAAATCGTGCTCGTCAACAGCAAGGCCATTATGGTGGTAACAATGCCTCTTCGCAAAGTAATTACCAGCAAAGCGATCCTCAAACCGACCAAGAGTTTTCTGACTTTATTAATTCAATGTTTGGCGGAGCTGGTGGATTCGATCGTTCCGGGCAAAGCAGAAGTAACGCCGCTCGCGCGCAAAAAGGACAAGATGTGGAAATAGAGTTCCTAATTTTTCTTGAAGAGACTTTAGTTGATACCGTGAAGCCTGTTGAGTTTATGTTACCGCAGCGAGACAGCAGTGGCCGTGTTACTGAAATTAAAAAATCACTTAAAGTGAAAATTCCTGCAGGCTCAGTAAATGGCGAGCGAATTCGACTAAAAGGGCAAGGCGGGTTAGGGTCAGCGAATGGGCAAAATGGCGACTTGTATTTACAAATTAGTTTAGTGCCTCACCCATTATTTGATGTTGAGGGTCATAACCTAAATATAGTTGTCCCTCTTGCACCATGGGAAGCGGCTCTTGGTACAAAGCTAAATTTACCTACGTTGACAGGTAATATCCAATTAACTATTCCTTCTAATAGTCAGTCTGGTCAACGCTTACGTATTAAAGGTAAGGGATTAATGAGTAAAAAAGCCAAAGGTGATTTATTTGCTGTGCTTAAAATTGTTAATCCAACATCTATTGATGATGCCAGTAAAAAACTGTGGGAAGAATTAGCCGAAAAAGCTCACTTTGATCCCCGTAATAACTGGAGCAAACCATAATGCAAATTATCGTGACACAAAAAGACGATTTACTTACTAGCAAAGAGCTATGTTTGAGCAGTGATATTAGCGAAGCAATTTTATATGAGCTAGTTGAGCATAATATTGCGGTTCCAATTGAGGGGGAGCATGTTACGCAGTGGCAATTTACGGTATCTGCAGTGACCTTAGTTAAAAAAGCGGCCCGTATCCAGCATGACTTTTCGTTAGATTGGTCGGCAATAGCTTTAGTTTTACAATTGCTGGATGAGCGTGATGAGTTGATTTTCGAAAACGAAATGTTAAAGCGACATTTGAGTCGATTTAAGCACTTGGAATAAAACAAGCCCTAGGCTTATTTACTCTTTGATAAGTGGGCGCTAGCTCTCAAAAACCAATATGACTACTTTGATTTATTCTTATTTTTAATTCGGATAAATCGTTTTAGTCGTATATTTTGTATAAGTAATAATATTCCACTTAAACAAAAAAGTACGCTGGTTGCTGAAAAGCTAATAAGCAGCGGATTATTAAAATCCTCTCGCTCATCGTAATCCATAATATGTAACATCCAAAAAAAGTCGAATATTCGCCATAGCGTGCTGCGAACGGTGACAACTTTGCCGTTATTTTCTGACAAGTACAGTGTTGTGTTAAATGTGTCGTCAAATTGTACCTGCCAAACATTGGTTTTATATCCAACTTCTCGCATACCTTGCTTTAGTAGTACAGCGCTTGTTACTTGAGCATCAATAAGTAAGTGTGCTTTAGCATTTGCGGTAATTTGTATTTTAGTTGGCGGTTCAAATGGTCGGCCTGTTATGCCATTGAAGCTTTGCTGCTCGTTATTACTAAAGACAGTAATAAGTGGTGTAGTTAAGAAGTTCTCAAAAATTATTTGTGTTGGATTAACCACCTGAGAGGCAATATCGTCAAGGGAAGCAATATAATCAGCCTGCGTAAATGGATTATTAAGAGTGCGTGTTGCAAGATGCTTCCCATGAACTTTATCAAGAGGGATTGCACTCATAATTAAACCACCTAGTAACCATGCTAAAATTTGTAGTGCTAATAAATAACCTAACCATTTATGTAACTTGCGAGCATGCTTAAATATTTTTTTATTCATGTTTTAGTCTTATTATTTTTAGAGGCTAGTTTATTACATTAATAGGATAAGTTACTGCGACATTTTGTCGCAGTTTAAACTATAGCTTACTGTAATCATTTAAAAATAAAAAAGATTACACTTAAATTCCTAACATGACTTATCTGTTTAATTGAGCTAGATGTTTGATATCCAGCTAGCTTTAAATGCTAAAAAATACTTAAAAGCTACGAAATATCCATATAAAGTGGTTAATAGAGCATAGTTGATTTGGTATAACGGTAAAACTGCGTTAAAGTTTGCAATGAAATTATTAGAGGATAAATACGAAACGATGTCGGAAATTCAATTTTTAAATGTAGATCTTGAGCTTGAATCAAAGCAAGATATTAGTTTGCTAGTGGCGGACTTGAAAAAAGTCGCGACGATTTTACATTATGACAAAGACGAATACCGTCAACTAGCACGTATTGAAGCTACAGGTGAGGTGAGCACACCTGATAAAGCCATAAACCATATATGTGAGCTTATTGAATCGTGTTCGCGTAACGCGCTAAAGCAATGGTTAAGTTGTTCACGTAGAACGTTTGATATTGGTTTTGAATCAGGGACTTCTCCTAAGTGCTTTAATCAAGCCTTAGATGCAGATACATTATTGCGTATATCTGCGATTGGTGCGGGTATGGAAATTACCATTTACCCAATCGAAAAGTAACTATCTTCGCTCTACGACTGCTGCGGTCATTTTTGATACGCAGCACAGCTCATTGCGGCTATTTGTAATTTTTATTTCCCATACTGAACTACGTTTGCCAATATGAAACGCTCTAGCCGTTGCTGTTAAAGTGCCGTTGCGAGATGCTTTTAAATGACTTGCGCTAATTTCCTGCCCTACACAGTAAAATTTAGTAAAATCGACAACAAAGTTAGCGGCATAGCTGGCAACTGTTTCGGCAAGTACAACGTTAGCACCGCCGTGAACCATCCCCATTGGGTTATGATGCTCAGGAATTGCCGGCATTGTGGCAACCAAATAATCATCGCCAATTTCTGTGACTTCTATCCCCATAGTTTTCATTAATGTTCCTTGGCCATTAACGCCTTGCTCTAACTGCTTGCACAGCTCTAAGGTGATGGGCTGGTACCAAATACTCATAATGTCTCCTTTGCATTTTTAATCATTTATAAACTCAGCTTTAGTTATATCCCTAAAATGTACACAAGTGAAATTACTTTAGCTATTTTAAGGCTTAATTTAAATTTGCGATTTTTATTTAACTGTATATACTCACAGTTAAATGTACTGTATGGAAAACCAGTTGTATGCGACCATTAACGAACCGCCAAGCTCAAATACTCGAACTAATTAAAGTTTTTATTAAAGACACTGGTATGCCTCCTACACGTGCTGAAATAGCGCAAACATTAGGTTTTAAAAGTGCCAATGCTGCTGAAGAACATTTAAAAGCACTTGCTAAAAAAGGCGCAATTAAAATGAAACCAGGTGCAAGCCGTGGTATTCAATTAATTGAAGAAGAAGAGCCAGAACAATTAGGTTTACCGCTTATAGGGCGTGTTGCTGCTGGTTCACCTATTTTGGCGCAAGAGCACGTTGAAAGTCACTGCAAAATCGATCCATTAATGTTTAAACCGGCTGCAGATTTTTTACTACGCGTTAACGGTATGAGCATGAAAGATATTGGTATTATGGATGGTGATTTACTTGCTGTACATCGTACTCAAACCGCTGAAAATGGACAAGTTGTTGTTGCTCGCCTAGACGAAGACGTAACTGTAAAACGTCTTGAGAAAGCGGGTCGTAAAGTATTACTTCATGCTGAAAACGACGATTTTGACTCTATTGAAGTAGATCTTGAGAATGAGTCTTTTAATATTGAAGGCTTAGCCGTTGGCGTTATAAGAAACGCTGATTGGATGTGACTTTAAAAATAGCTTTTAAACAAGCAGCTTTATAAATGCGTACTAATTAGTACGCATTTTTGTTTTAAAATTTGTACTAAAAAATAGGGCGTAAACAGCCCACTGACTATTTAAGCTGTAAACTTTTTTGCACTTATATTTTCCCCCTCCGAATGCGTTAAACCCCTTTGTTTTGCTCATATTTTGAACTTTCTGTTGCCCAGTTGATTACCGATTTTTTATTAATTATTCAATATCACCTGATTGTTTTTTATACTAAAACTTGCTTGTTGTTCGTTTTTTAGCTAATTGTTAATGTGCTGAGCTAATAATAACTCACAGCTTTTTAGTTTTGAGAACACACAATATACACAAACTCGTTGTTGGCGCAGCAAAACCAATCAATATTAAATAAGATTGGCTAAAAAAATAAAAATAACGAATTGGCGTTTAAGCCGTATGCCTCTTCGCTTTGCATTCGCAATAGCATCAAAGGAGCCGTCACATGGGTAAACTGACCTCTACCTTGTGGCTTATATTATGTGTTTTTTCGCACCCAGTTTTGGCTAACAGCCAATACAATATGCGCAAAGGCGTAACCGATATAAGCAATAATGTATATCAGCTGCACATGACCATATTTATAATATGTTGTGTGATTGGGGTGATAGTGTTCGCAATTATGTTTTGGGCACTTATTCATCACCGTAAATCTAAAGGGGCTGTACCTGCCCAATTTCACGAAAGCACTAAAGTAGAAATACTTTGGACTGCAATTCCGTTTGTTATTTTAATTGCTATGGCAGTACCAGCCACTAAAACCCTTATTGCAATGGAAGATGCCAGCAAAGCTGATCTCACTATTAAAATTACGGGTTCGCAATGGAAATGGCATTATGAATATATGGGCGAAGATGTAGAGTTCTACTCTATTTTATCTACCCCGCAAGATGAAATAGCGAATCTTGCAGATAAAAACCCTAACTACTTACTTGAGGTTGATAAGCCTCTTGTACTGCCAATAAATCAAAAAGTACGATTTTTAATGACTTCTGATGATGTTATTCACTCTTGGTGGGTACCTGATTTTGCAGTTAAAAAAGATGCGAACCCCGGCTTTATAAACGAAACATGGACGAACATAAACGAAGAAGGTACTTACCGAGGCCAATGTGCTGAGTTGTGTGGTAAAGACCATGGCTTTATGCCCGTTGTGGTGATCGCTAAATCTGAAGCTGATTTTAAAACATGGCTTGCAGATGCAAAGCAGGCTAAACAAAAAGCAGCATTAGCAGATGCCGCATTACTTGATAAAACCCTCCCAAAAGAAGAATTAATGACTTTAGGCGAACAAGTATATATGGCTAATTGTGCTGCATGTCATCAACCTACTGGCATGGGGTTACCGGGTGTATTTCCTGCACTTAAAGGTAGCCCGATAGTGCTTGGCGATATAAAAGATCACATTGATGTAGTTATCCATGGACGACCCGGTACGGCAATGCAAGCATTTGCCAAACAGTTATCTATAAAGCAATTAGCTGCGGTTATTACTTATAAACGTAATGCGTGGGGTAATGATACGGGTGATGTTATTCAACCGAGTCAAATACAGGCAGCACTTGATGCCAAAGTGGAGGCGAACTAATGAGTAGCATAGTAGAACAACCTAACGCCAATGAAGCTCATCATGCTCATCACCCAGCTAAAGGTTTTAAACGCTGGCTTTACACAACTAATCATAAAGATATAGGTAGTTTATATTTAATTTTTTCGCTGACCATGTTCTTAATTGGTGGTGGAATGGCCATGGTGATCAGGGCTGAATTATTTCAACCAGGTTTACAGTTGGTCGATCCTCACTTTTTTAATCAAATGACCACAGTGCATGGTTTAATTATGGTGTTTGGTGCGGTTATGCCCGCCTTTACAGGCCTTGCTAACTGGATGATACCACTCATGATTGGCGCGCCAGATATGGCATTGCCAAGAATGAATAACTGGAGCTTTTGGATTTTACCGTTTGCGTTTTTAATCCTATTGGCATCGTTATTTATGCCTGGTGGGGGGCCTGCATTTGGTTGGACTTTTTATGCACCACTGTCCACAACATACAGTAATGATAATACTGCATTGTTTGTATTTGCCGTACATATTATGGGAATTAGCTCAATAATGGGCGCAATCAATGTGATTGTAACCATAGTGAACTTACGTGCCCCCGGCATGACATGGATGAAGTTGCCCTTATTTGTATGGACGTGGTTAATTACTGCCTTTTTATTAATAGCCGTAATGCCAGTGCTTGCAGGGGCTGTCACTATGGTACTTACCGATAAGTATTTTGCTACCAGCTTTTTTGATGCTGCAGGCGGTGGCGACCCGGTGATGTTCCAACACATTTTTTGGTTTTTTGGTCACCCTGAAGTATACATAATGATTCTTCCTGCCTTTGGCATTATATCTACAATAGTACCTACCTTTTCTCGTAAAAAACTTTTTGGCTATGCCTCAATGGTATACGCCACATCCTCTATAGCACTATTGAGCTTTATTGTTTGGGCTCATCATATGTTTACCACTGGGATGCCGGTCGCTGGCGAGTTGTTTTTTATGTACGCGACCATGCTTATATCGGTACCTACTGGAGTAAAAGTATTTAATTGGGTTGCCACAATGTGGAAAGGCTCAATAACTTTTGAGGTGCCAATGCTTTTTAGTATTGCGTTTATTGTGCTGTTTACCTTAGGTGGCTTTTCGGGATTGATGCTGGCAATTACACCTGCTGATTTTCAATATCACGATACTTATTTTGTAGTGGCGCATTTTCATTATGTATTAGTAACAGGGGCTGTATTTTCGATAATGGCAGGGGCTTATTACTGGCTGCCCAAATGGACAGGCAACATGTTTAATATCACGTTAGCTAAATGGCATTTTTGGCTATCACTGGTGAGCGTGAACGTACTGTTTTTTCCTATGCATTTTGTAGGACTTGCCGGTATGCCGCGTCGAATTCCCGATTACGCACTCCAATTTGCCGACTTTAACGCAATCATAAGTATTGGTGGATTTGCCTTTGGTTTATCGCAATTGTTGTTTGTAGCTGTGGTAATTAAATGTGCACGCGGCGGTGATAAAGTACCTGCAAAGGTATGGGAAGGGGCTGAAGGACTTGAGTGGGAAGTTGACTCTCCAGCGCCATATCATACTTTTTCTAAGCCGCCGGTAATCAAGTAATGACACACGCACCGCTACTCAAACGTTTAGTACTTATTTGCATAGGCATGTTTGCCTTTGCCTTTGCTTTAGTACCTTTGTATGACGTGTTTTGCGACGTAACAGGGCTTAATGGAAAACCTTCGCTTGAGCAAGCAGAGCAAAGTACGCAAATAATACAAAACCGAGAAGTTGGCGTTAGTTTTACTACTCACGCGCAAAGAGGTGCACCGTTTGAAGTTAAATCAAAAGAATACAGTGTTGTGGTAAAACCCGGTGCAATGCGTGAAGTAATGTTTAGTGCTAAAAATAACAGCAACCTAGATAAAGTAATGCAGGCTGTACCATCAGTCTCGCCAGGTAAAGCGGCAAAGTATTTACATAAAATAGCGTGTTTTTGCTTTGATCAGCAACCTCTAAAAGCAGGGGAAGAACTTGAATTTAAATTACTTTTTTATGTTGATACAGCACTGCCAAGCGACATTGAAGAATTAACTTTATCTTATACCGTATTTGATATTAGTGAACAGCTGGTGGCAAGTAATAACTAGCTTTTCAAACTAGTGTGAAACTAGGAGTAAATAAAATGAATCAAGAATATGAGCATTATTATGTACCAGAGCAAAGCCCGTGGCCTATTGTGGGCGCTGTTGCATTGTTTTTTATTGCAGTAGGGGCAGGCTTAACAGTTATGAGTGTAGGCAAAGAAGGGGGGAGCGGGGTTTACCTGCTTTATGCCGGTATTGCTGTGCTTGTGTATATGTTGTTTAGCTGGTTTAAAAATGTAATTAGTGAGTCGGACCAAGGTTTGTACTCAGCACAAATGGATCGCTCTTTTAGGCAAGGTATGAGCTGGTTTATTTTTTCTGAAGTTATGTTTTTTATGGCCTTTTTTGGTGCGCTTTTTTATGCACGCGTATTGTCGGTACCTTGGCTTGGAGGCGCAGGCAATAATGCAATGACCAATGAAGTATTATGGCCAACTTTCGAAGCTGTTTGGCCGCTAGTTTCAACACCTGCAGGCGAAACTACTCAAGCTATGGGCTGGCAAGGTTTGCCGCTTATCAATACCTTAATACTGCTTACTTCCTCAGTTACTCTACATTTTGCCCATGTAGCGATGGAAAACAATAAACGTACTCCACTTAAAGTTTTTTTAGGCGCTACTATTTTATTGGGTGTTTGCTTTTTAGGGTTACAAGTTGAGGAATATATTCATGCGTATAACGATTTAAACTTAACGCTAGATGCAGGTATTTACGGTAATACGTTTTTTTTACTGACAGGTTTTCATGGCATGCATGTAACCCTTGGAACCGTACTTTTATTTGTAATATTTTTACGGATATTAAAAGGGCACTTTACTAAAGATAAGCATTTTGCTTTTCAAGCAGCGGCTTGGTATTGGCACTTTGTTGATGTGGTGTGGCTGTGTTTGTTTGTATTTGTATATGTGCTGTAGCGTTTATTGGCGAATTATTTGCTTTAATAAAACCAAGTTTAAGCGCTGCAATAACAACAACTAAAACAACGACCGAAAACAATACGCGACGACCTAAAAAGTGAGACATAGGTCGTCCCCCTGTTTTCCCTGACACCATAATAAACAATGCTCTAAATAAGTTAAAAAGTATAAATATTAACAACAGTACGATAATAATTTTAATAATCACTGAGTTGACCCTTTATGCAGTTAGTTTTATGGCACAAACAAAAGCTTAGTTCACTAATCACACTTTGTATGGTTGTGGTTGTTGTACTTGTGTGTGTGCGACTAGGGTTTTGGCAGTTGGAGCGAGGTGAGCAAAAGCAGCAGCAACTAACCGCTATTGTTAAGCAACAGACTCATGGTGTGATGAGCTGGTCTCAATTACTTAACCTGCCTGATAGCTGGAACAAAACAGGTGTATTGGTTGAGTTGAAAGGGCAGTTTGTACAAAACCAATATTGGCTTTTAGATAATCAAGTTTATAACGGGCAAGTAGGGTACGACTTACTTGCTTTACTAAAGCCAGACAGCGAAGAAAAAGTGATTTTAGTTAATTTAGGATGGGTAAAAGCGCCTATATCTAGAGGTACACTGCCAAAGGTTGCTCTGCCTACAGGTGTTTTTATTCTTAAAGCGCAAATAAAAGAAAATAACCTAAGTAGCTTTACGCTTGAAGATAAAACTACAAATAACGACTTACCTACAAGAATCCAATCTATCGACTTGAATATGCTGAGCACTCAAAGCCAGCAATCATTAATTAATTTTATGGCTTACAGACAAGGTACTGGTGATGAGATTGCAACACCTCATTATGAGGCCGTTGTTATGAGCCCTCAAAAGCATAATGCCTACGCTTTGCAATGGTTTTTAATTGCTGTTGCATGTGCTGTTGTGGCTATTTTTGCGAGTAAAAAAAGGACACATAATGAAAAATAATCCCCTTTTGTTGTTTGTGGGTTGCTGCGCTATCCCATTAATTTTGGCATATGGCGCATTAAAGTTTGATTGGTTGCCTACTGCAATTACTAATAATGGCGAGTTTTTAAGCCAAGAAATAAAACTTAAAAATTGGCCGCAAAATAATCCCAAACAATGGACTATCGCACTTAATTATTCAAACGAATGTAACACCCCATGCAGCGAACAGCTCAATGCACTTAATAACTTATATGTGGCACTTGGTAAAAACCAAGGCAAGGTTGATATGGCTGTAATGGGAAGCCCCGACAATAAAAATCTACCATGGAAAATTATTACCGAACAACAGAGTTTAAACCCTGCAAGTTTATATTTAATTGATCATATGGGGTTAGTGGTACTTGAATATCCCTTTAAGGTCGAGCCACAAGAAAACCGTTTAGTACAAAAAGGGTTATTAAAAGATCTAAAAAAATTACTTAACTATTCTCGTTCTAGCTAATTAAGTTGAGCTTAAGTTGGAGTATCTGATGTATAAAAATTATAAAAACTTAGTATTAATAACAGGATTACTCGCTTTGATTGTAGTTGCTTTAGGTGCGTACACCCGCTTAAGTGATGCAGGATTAGGGTGCCCCGATTGGCCTGGTTGTTATGGCTTTTTAACGGTACCTAAGCATGAGGCTGACATAGCCTTAGCAGCTCAAAGCTACCCCGATATGATGTTCGAAACCGCAAAAGCGTGGAAAGAAATGATTCATCGCTACTTTGCAGGTGCTTTAGGTTTACTTATTTTAGGTTTATTTGTGTTGGCTTTTTTAAAGCGCCAATATCCAACTACGCCAGTTAAATTGCCTTTGGCTTTACTTCTACTCGTGGTGTTTCAGGCTGCCCTTGGTATGTGGACAGTAACCATGAACCTTCAGCCGCTTATTGTAATGGGCCACTTATTAGGTGGCTTTAGTATTTTGTCACTTATAACGCTTTTATATTTACGGCTAACCGCAAAACCTATTATGGGTGGTGATAGCGGCGCAAAACGCTATTTTGGTTTGAGTTTAGTAGCGCTCAGTGTATTGATTATCCAAATTGCACTTGGTGGTTGGCTGGCTGCAAATTACGCCGCTCCGCATTGTAGTGGTTTGCCATTGTGTAATTACGCACAACCGTTTTCATTGAGTAGCGTATTTCAATTACCACTTGAGCACAGTAATTATGAGTTTGGTGTGTTATCACAGCAAGCGCGTATGTCTATTCATTTATTACACCGCATTTGGGCGCTTGTTACTTGCATCGTTCTGGCGCTAATTATGTGGAAAATATACAGCCAAGCGTACTCTAAAAAAATTAAAAATTGCGTGGTGAGCGTATTGCTTACCCTGCTTTGCCAAATTAGCTTAGGGCTTATTTTAGTACATTGGCATATTCCGTTGGGAGTTGCACTGGCGCATAACTTGATGGCTGCCATACTATTATTAAGCATGGTTAGGTTGTGTTATTACCTAAAATCACGCACATAAAGGGGAAATATAATGGCACTTATAATTGATAAAAAAATACTGCTACCCGTTAATACTCAATCGCTAATTTCGCGTACTCATAATTTGCTGCACGACTACTTAGCAATTAGTAAATTTAAAGTGGTAGCCATGCTGGTACTAACAGCTTGGGTTGGTTTAGCGCTGGCTCCTGATGTAGGGCGCGGTATGGCTGTACAGTTTATTAGCTTGTTAGGTATAGGGCTACTTTCTGCTGCTGCAGCGGTTATTAATCATGTGGTTGATAGTGAGATAGACTCAAAAATGGCAAGGACTCGTCATCGTCCTGTGGCTAAAGGGCGTTTAAGTAAAACACATGCGCTTAGTTTTGCAGCTGTTATTGGGGTTGCGGGTTTTATTATGCTAATGGTGTGGGCTAATACCTTAACCGCTATATTAACGTTATTTGCATTGGTAGGTTATGCATTTGTTTATACATCATTTTTAAAGCGTGCTACACCGCAAAATATTGTTATAGGTGGGTTGGCTGGCGCAATGCCTCCATTATTAGGTTGGGTGTCAGAAACAAACCAAATGGCAGCAGCCCCTTGGTTACTTGTAATGATAATATTTACCTGGACTCCGCCACACTTTTGGGCGCTGGCTATAGCGCGAAAAAGTGATTATGAACGCGCTAAAATTCCTATGTTACCAGTAACCCATGGAATCGACTTTTGTAAAACGTGCGTCGTTGCCTACTCTGTTTTACTCGCTGTAGTTTGCGTATTACCTTATTTAATTGGTATGTCTGGATTAATATATTTAATAGGTGCGTGTGTATTAAATGCAGTGTTTATATATAAAGCCGTCAAATTAAAAATTGCTGGAAATGATGAGACTGCAATGGACTTATTTCGTTTTTCGATTATTCATTTAATGGTACTCTTTGTAATCTTATTTATAGATAAATGGCTCCCTTTATGAAGCAGTTATGGCTTGGATTAATTGTTGTTTTAGTTTTGTTTTTATCAGCATGTTCAAATGAAAATAGTCCACCAGATGTAGATGCATTAGTTTACGAAAATGCAAAGCCATTGTCTGATTTTACGCTAAACGATCAGCGCGGCGAATTAGTGACTAAGCAACAATTTTTAGGACAGTGGAATTTAGTATTTTTAGGCTACACAAGCTGCCCAGATATTTGTCCATTAACACTTGCTAAGTTAAATGCTGTTTATAAAAACTTACAAGCAGATTATCCGCTGCAAATTTGGTTTTTATCGGTTGATCCAAAACGCGATACACCAGCTAAACGAAAGCAATATATAGATTACTTTAATCCTGACTTTTTAGCTGTATCAGGGGAGCATAAACACCTTTTTCCTGTTGTTAGAGAGCTTGGTTTAATTTACGCGATTAGCGATAGTAGTGAATCAGAATATGCAGTTGATCATAGTGCTTCGGTCGCTATGGTTGATCAAAATGGAGCGGTTAGAGCTATTTTTAAACCAGAATTCAAACAAGGTAGTGTGCCATTAATTAATGCGACGACTTTAACGAAAGAGTTTAAAAAAATAGCCGATTACTACAAAAACTAGTTTTTACTTTTTACCAATTTGAAAGGAGCTTTAGGCTCCTTTTTTTGTATTTTAACGACAGGTTAAATTTAATTAAGCATTTTATGGCAATTTTAATAACTAGGGCTAAGCTTTTGTTATGAATTGAATTGACAGGGAATGCACCTACTAAATGCTAAAACTTCCAAGCGAACTTGCTATTACGCAAGTTGAAACACTACATCAAGATTTACTGCACGAACTCAATAGCAACGATGATATCTGTCTTGATATTAACGATGTGATTTCTGCTGATACTGCCTCAATTCAACTTTTATGCGCCTTACAAAAACACCTACTTACCATACAGCACAAAATCATTTGGGTAGGCAGTAGCGAGGCCTTAACACATACAATCAATAAACTTGGCTTAAGCCAATACTTAACAACCGAAAGTAAAAGTTAGGGGTATATATGAAAAGAATTTTAGCGGTTGATGACTCAGCATCGATGCGTCAAATGGTGAGCTTTACATTAAAAACCGCAGGGTTTGATGTAACCGAAGCTAAAGATGGCAGTGAAGCTCTCGCTATTGCCAAGCAGCAAGACTTTGATGCCGTGATCTCAGATGTAAACATGCCAATAATGGATGGAATTACATTAATACGAGAGCTGCGTACTTTACCGAGTTATAAATTTACACCATTACTAATGCTTACTACAGAGTCGGGCTTAGAAAAAAAGATAGAGGGTAAAGCTGCTGGTGCAACAGGCTGGATTGTAAAACCATTTAATCCCGATCAGCTACTAGCGGTAATTAAAAAAGTTATTCGCTAAGGAGCGCAGTGTGAGTATAGATTTAAGTCAATTTTTTGAAGTTTTCTTTGAAGAGAGTTTTGAAGGCCTAGATACCATGGAGGCTGAGCTATTAAACTTAGTGCCAGGTGAGGAAGATTTAGAAACTATCAACACTATTTTTAGAGCTGCTCACTCGATAAAAGGAGGCAGTGGGACATTTGGTTTTAGCTCCGTTGCTGACTTTACTCATGTACTTGAAACATTACTAGATCAAATTCGCCAAGGTGAACGAGAGCTTAGTACCGAGCATGTTAATTTATTACTCAAAGCTGTGGATTGCTTACGCGCTTTACTTGCTGCACTTCAAGGTGAACAAGAGCCAGATTTAACCGAAGCAGATTTGTTAAAAGTACAATTTGAACATGTACTTGGAATGAAAAATGATACACATGAGAATAAACCTCAAAGCTGTGAAGAGCAAACAAGTAGTAATACCTATCAAATAGACTTTAAACCTCATCATCATTTATTTAAAACAGGAAACGAGCCACTGTATATGATCAGTGAGCTTGAAGAGCTAGGTGAGTTAGAAACCACTGTATTTTACAATGAAGTTCCAGAAATCACCGATTTAAGTAGTGATGAATGTTTTTTACATTGGCGCTTTTTTTTAAGCACTAGCCATGATGAAAAAGCCATAAAAGAAGTGTTTGAATGGGTTGAAGATGATGCCGACATAAAAGTTGAATTATGTGGCGGCTTATTTGGCAATGATGAGCCAATACAACCTAATCAAGATGAGATACCTAAAGCTGTTGAGCTTGAAGAACCCGATTCAATAAAAGTACCTGAGTTACCAAGTAAGCCACAGCAACCCGTTGCTAATAAAGATAAAAAACCTGCAAGTACACCAGAGTCTACCTCTATTCGTGTTGGCATTGATAAAGTTGATTCGTTAATAAATATGGTTGGTGAACTTGTTATTACACAAGCCATGCTAAATCAACTCAGCGAACAAGAAATCACACCAGCCACAATCACTTTACTGCAGGAAGGCTTAGCACAACTTGCACATAATACGCGTGATTTACAAGAAAATGTGATGCGTATTCGTATGCTTCCAATTAATTTTGTATTTAGTCGTTTTCCTCGATTAGTGCGAGATATAGCGCAAAAGCTAAATAAGCAGGTTGAGCTAAAGCTGATTGGAGAGCAAACCGAGCTTGATAAAACAGTAATGGAAAAAATATCTGACCCTATGGTGCATTTAGTAAGGAACTCACTTGATCATGGGTTAGAGACTGTTGAGCAAAGACTGGCGGCAGGTAAAGATCCCGTTGGCACAGTAACCTTAAATGCATTTCATCAGGGTGGAAACATCGTTATTGAAATAATGGATGATGGGCAAGGATTAAATACAAAAAAAATAAAAGAAAAAGCCATCGCTAACGAATTAATCTCAGCTGATAACCATCTCAGTGACGATGAAATAAATGAGCTTATTTTTATGCCCGGCTTTTCGACAATGGATGAGGTAAGTGACTTATCTGGACGTGGAGTTGGGATGGATGTTGTTAAGCGAAATATCCAGTCATTAAATGGCTCAGTGGAAGTAACCTCAGCGCCCGGTGTTGGTTCTACGTTTACTATTAGATTACCCCTTACTCTCGCTATTTTAGATGGGCAATTAGTTAAGGTGGCTCAGCATACTTATATTATTCCGCTCATTTCTATTGTGGAGTCACTGCAAATTGATATTGCAAAAGTGAGTCGAGTGGGTAAAAGCCTTGATGTATTGAGGCTTCGAGACGAATACATTCCTATATTAAGACTCTACGATATTTTTAATCATAAAAATGCTATTGAATCACTCGATAAAACGCTGCTTGTTGTTGTAGAAACAGATAACCAAAAGGTGGGTTTATTAGTTGATGATTTACTGTCTCAACAGCAGGTTGTTATTAAAAGTTTAGAGGCAAACTACCATAAAGTGGATGGCG
>NZ_AUTI01000417.1:0-28367 GCF_000497995.1 Pseudoalteromonas sp. TB25 | reverse complement strand
ACCAACAATAGCGGCAACAGCAGCTAATTCAGCTGCTTCTTGGTGTTGTTGTTCTTCACGGTCAATTAAGTCCATTGAAGAGCTATCAACTAAACCTAATTCAATTTCACGTAAAGCAACTACCGTTGGCTTATCGTTTTCAGGGTCTACTAGTGGAGTTTTACCACCAACAGCAATTTGGCGGGCACGACGAGCCGCAACTAAAATTAAGTCAAAACGATTACCAACTGCATCTACTGCATCTTCAACTGTTACGCGGGCCATCACAGCACTCCAAAAATAATTTAAATCAAAGACGTAGTTTACTGCAAGCAGCCACTTTCGCCAATAGCCAGTGTTCAATTTTTATCAGTTTTACTTGTCTAAGCCTGATTTAAATAGACTTAAATTATTTAAGCAGGCTATTTAGTAAAACTTGATGGCGTTCTTCTTGCGCTTTTAGGGTTAAGCGCTGAGCCATTACAATCATTTCTATGTCGCCAAGCGCGCTCTCAAAGTCATCATTAACAATTACATAGTCGTATTCGTTATAATGTGATGTTTCAGATTGTGCTTTTGCCATACGAGAGGCAATAACCTCAGCCGAATCTTGGCCACGATTATTTAAGCGTTGCTCTAACTCTTCTTTTGAAGGAGGTAGTATAAAAATAGTTTTCACGCTTGGCATTATTTCGCGCACTTGTTGCGCGCCTTGCCAATCAATATCTAAAAACACATCAATACCCGCATCAAGTTGCGACTCAATAGCTTGCTTTGATGTGCCGTAGTAATTATCGAATACTTGAGCCCATTCAAAAAAGTCATCTTTGGCAATAAGCGCTTTAAATTCGTCTGTAGATGCAAAGTGATAATGCACACCATTTTCTTCGCCTGGGCGAGGGGCGCGAGTTGTATGTGATACAGATACTTTCATATCAGCGTGTTTTTTTAATAACGCATTGATTAAGCTTGATTTACCAGCACCTGAAGGGGCTGATAAAATAAATAAGTTACCGCGAGTTTGTGCCATGCTTTTCTCTACCTAAAAATAAACAGGCTTGGATTACAAGTAAACCAAGCCTTTAATTAACTGCATTGTACTTTAATTAGCTCACCTTGCTCAAGTTAGACGTGCTCAAGTGAGCCATGCTCAAATTGAAGTGGGAGTGTTAGACTTTAAATAAAATCGCAGTTTAAAATTGCCAACAGAACTAGCCGCTAGATATAAGTATTTGATAAGGTGAAGTATCACCAATTAAAGGAGCCTTTATGCTTAATAAAACCTTATTTACCGCACAACAAGTAAGAGATAATGAAGCTTTAGCGGCTAAAAATAGTCATTGCGATTTATTTACCCTAATGCAGCGTGCAGGAGAGGCTGTATATAAGCAATGGCAGTTATTTGATGCGCAGCATACATTAGTCATTGTTGGCCATGGTAACAACGCTGGAGACGGTTACGTTGTAGCTAGGCTTATTATGCAATCAGGTAAAAAGGTAACAGTATGCGCTGCTGAACCCGAAAAAACATTAAAAGGTGATGCTGCAAAAGCGCAGCAGCTATGGATAGAAGCGGGTGGGGTGGTTTCTCATTTTACAAAAGATGCTCTTAATGAGTGCGATATCGTTATTGATGCGCTCCTTGGTACTGGGCTTAATAGCGCCGTGCGCGATAATTTTGCGAATATAATTAACGCTGTAAATAACAGTGGTAAGCCCGTAATAAGCATTGATATTCCATCAGGCATTGAAGCAAATACAGGACAGCCTTTAGGGTGCGCAGTACAAGCTACTTCAACCGTTACTTTTGTAGGTATAAAGCAAGGGCTCACAACGACGGCAGGTAAACAATATAGCGGTAAGTTAGTTTTTGATGATTTAGCAATTGGCGATGCGTTTACTTGTATAGCTCAATCATCAGGAACCTTGATAAATATTAATAGCTTTAAAGGAATTGCCACGCGGGCAATCAATAGTCACAAAGGCAGCCATGGCAAGCTTTTATGTGTTGGTGGCAATCAAGGTACTGCAGGTGCAATTAGGTTAAGTAGTGAAGCAGCTCTTAGAACGGGTGCTGGCATGGTAAGGGTGTATACACACGAAAGCTCAATAACGCCTATTAGTATTGGCAGACCAGAGCTTATGGTAAGCAGTAATAACTTACATCAAGCGCTAGAGTGGGCAAGCTGCGTTGTTATTGGCCCAGGGCTTGGGCAAGACGAGTGGGCACAACAAACATTCGATGAAGTAATGCAATATTGCCAAAACAATAAAATGCCATTGGTTATAGATGCAGACGCCCTTAATTTACTCGCTAAGCAAGCCTCATCGTATGTGTTAGAGCAATGCGTACTTACGCCACATCCAGGCGAAGCTTCGCGACTGCTAAGTGTTAGTACCAGCGACATAGAATCAGACCGCTTTAATTATGCTCGCCTTTGCGCCAAGCGCTATAACGCGACTTGTGTATTAAAAGGCGCAGGAACATTAATAGATAATGCCCAGCACACGTGGGTGTGTGAAGATGGCAACCCAGCACTGGCAGTTGGCGGCAGTGGCGACGTACTCACTGGTATTATTGGGGCATTACTTGCTCAAGGTTTAACTATTGATGAAGCAGCACGCTATGGTGTAACACTGCACGCTAAAGCCGGTGATATCGCAAGTGAGCGAGATGGGCAAAGGGGAATGCTACCCAGTGATTTATTCCCAGTTGTAAGAGAGTTAGTTAATAAAGTGACGTGAGTTTAAGCGTCACTTTATCTCACTGATTATTAAGCTGTAATAAATCCCATTTTGTACCATATAGGTCTTCAAAAACCACTACGGTGCCATAGGGTTCTACTCTAGGCTCTTCGTTAAATGTAACGCCTTTAGAAAGCATTAAATTATAATCTCGCCAGAAATCATTAGTATGCAAAAATAAAAACACGCGACCACCCGTTTGATTACCAATAGCGCTAATTTGTTCTGGCGTTGTGGCTTTAGCAAGCAGCAGATTAGTCCTGCTCGAATTAGTTTCGTTTGAATTAGCCCCGTTTGAATTTGGAGGTGAAATTAACACCCAGCGTTTACCATCTTCTAAGTTAGTATCCTCTACTAACTCAAAGTTGAGCTTTTGAGCATAAAACTCAATGGCCTCGTCGTAGTCCTTAACAACTAATGCAATGCTGCCGATATGCTGTTGAACGTTAGTCATGTTTGGTTTACTCCGTACTATTAAATAAATGTGCTTTTTATCTTATTTAGCAAACGATCAAGTAGGGTATATGCCCGCAGTATGTAATATGAATTAACTTACGAGTTCGTCTTCATCATCGGGTGGATCACCTGAGTCTTCTTTGCGTTTTCTTTGTTCTTGTTTTGCTTTTTGTACATTTTCGTATGTAGGTGGTGGGATAGGAATAATAGAAATAAGCGGAAAGAATGCTAAAAATAAATAAGCCCCCTTAGACATACTTTTACCCCACGTGACCATTTTGAGCATAGCCCAAACTACGAATGAAAATAACCCAGTCACAAGAGCAACAAAAACAAAGAAGATGAATATTTCGTTATTATTTAATAAATCCATTTAATATAAATCTTAGTTATACGCAACTTAGGTATGGGTATAAATTAAACAATATCAATGATTTTTATTCTAAAAAGCAAAAAACCAGCCGAAGCTGGTTTTTTATATAAGCGAGGTGCTTAAACGGGGATGTTTATCACATCATTCCGCCCATACCACCCATTCCGCCCATGCCACCCATATCAGGTGCACCAGCAGATTCGTCTTTAGGGATTTCAGCTACCATTGCTTCAGTAGTGATCATTAGACCCGCAATAGACCCTGCAAACTGTAGCGCAGAGCGTGTTACTTTAGTTGGATCTAGGATACCCATTTCAATCATGTCGTTGTATTCGCCAGTTGCTGCGTTGTAACCGTAGTTACCATCGCCGCCTTTAACTGCGTTAATTACAACTGATGCTTCGTCGCCTGCGTTAGTTACGATTTGACGAAGTGGTGCTTCCATCGCACGAAGTGCAACTTTAATACCGTGGTTTTGATCTTCGTTGTCGCCAACTAAATCAACTAGCTTGCTAGCAGCACGTACAAGTGCAACACCGCCGCCAGGTACTACGCCTTCTTCAACCGCTGCACGAGTTGCATTTAATGCATCTTCAACGCGGTCTTTTTTCTCTTTCATTTCGATTTCAGTAGCAGCACCTACTTTGATAACTGCAACACCGCCAGCTAGTTTAGCCATGCGCTCTTGAAGTTTTTCTTTATCGTAGTCAGATGTAGCTTCTTCAATTTGTGCTTTAATTTGAGAAACACGACCAGTAATACCCGCTTCTTCGCCAGCACCATCAATGATAGTTGTATCATCTTTAGTGATAATTACGCGTTTAGCTGTACCTAGGTCTTCAACTGTTGCTTTTTCAAGCTCTAAGCCGATTTCTTCAGAAATAACAGTACCGCCAGTTAATACAGCAATATCTTGTAGCATTGCTTTACGACGATCGCCAAAGCCAGGTGCTTTAACAGCTGATACTTTAACAATACCGCGCATGTTATTAACTACTAATGTAGCTAGTGCTTCGCCTTCAAGGTCTTCTGCAATGATTAGTAGTGGTTTACTTGCTTTAGCAACCGCTTCTAATGTTGGTAATAATTCACGGATGTTAGATATTTTTTTATCTACAAGTAGAATAAATGGGTTATCTAGTTCAACAGTGCCTTTTTCTGGGCTGTTAATAAAGTAAGGAGATAAGTAACCACGGTCAAACTGCATGCCTTCAACAACATCTAGTTCGTTTTCAAGTGATTGACCTTCTTCTACAGTAATAACACCACTGTTGCGGCCTACTTTTTCCATTGCTTGAGCAATGATATTACCAATCTCTTGATCAGAGTTAGCTGAAATAGTACCTACTTGTGCAATTGCTTTAGTATCAGAACAAGGAACAGATAACGCTTTAAGCTCTGCAACAGCAGCAATAACTGCTTTGTCGATGCCGCGCTTAAGATCCATTGGATTCATGCCTGCTGCAACAGCTTTAAGGCCTTCATTAACAATAGACTGTGCAAGTACTGTAGCGGTAGTTGTACCATCGCCGGCTGCATCATTTGCTTTAGATGCAACTTCTTTAACCATTTGTGCGCCCATGTTTTCAAACTTGTCTTCAAGTTCGATTTCTTTTGCTACAGATACACCATCTTTAGTGATAACTGGAGAGCCAAATGATTTGTCTAGTACAACGTTACGGCCTTTAGGACCTAATGTAACTTTTACTGCGTTTGCCAGGATGTTTACGCCAGTTAGCATTTTAGCGCGTGCGTCACCTGCAAAAAGTACTTCTTTTGCTGCCATGTTTTAAATTCCTCTAAATTCTTAAATGTTTATAAACGAAAAGTAGGTTTAGCCTACAATGCCTAAAATATTATCTTCACGCATGATCAGGTACTCTTGACCTTCGATCTTTTCAACTTTTTCAACATATGAGCCAAATAACACAGTGTCACCGGCTTTAACTTCTAACGCTCTCACGTCACCGTTATCTAAAACGCGACCATTACCTACGGCTACAACTTCTCCGCGAGTTGATTTTTCAGCTGCAGAGCCAGTTAATACAATACCGCCAGCAGATTTTGTTTCTTCTTCTAGACGTTTAACGATTACGCGATCTTGTAAAGGACGAATGTTCATGTTTTTTAGTTCTCCTAACAGTTTCTGAACAGTACAGAAAAAAGCTTTTCTAATTTGCATTCATTAATGGGGGTAGAGTGTAAAATTCCAAGAGAAAAAATGATAAATTTTTAATCTTTTCGCTCATATTCGCCATCAATAGTCGTTGGTCGTTCCATTTGCCCTTGCTCTCGTTCAGCATGTTGCTGCCCAGCAAACGGCGATGGCCCTTGTTGCCTACCTGCGCTCATTCTAACAGTTGCTTGGCTAGCAAGACCTGCGGCCAGTTTGTTACGAATTGCAGGCGTTAATAATAGTAACCCAAACACGTCGGTCATAATGCCAGGGGTAAGTAATAATACCCCTGCAATTACAACGCATATTCCGGTAAATAATTCTTTGGCTGGCATTTGCCCTTGCGCCATTTGCGCTTGTACGTTTTGCAGCGCACCCATACCTTGTGTTTTAACCATTTTGGCACCTAAAATCGCGGTAATAACAACAAGTGCAATTGTTGCAAATCCGCCAATCACATCGCTTACTTGAATCAGCAAAGCGATTTCGATAATAGGGATGATGATAAACAACACAAATAAAAATCTAAACATAGCGCTCTCTAAATAATGACACTCAAAAGAGTTGATGAAATATAAATGAGGGTGACTAGGTCTCTTTTCAAGGTTAGGGCATAGGTATAGTCATTTTACTGATATTTAAGCGTCTACACATTGTATCGGCTATCAGATACTATGAAGCTAGACACTGTCCAATAAGAATAGGTTCATAATGACTACGCATTTTAAAATGATTTTTACGACTTGCAAAGACGAAGCAGAAGCACGCAGCCTAGCAAGGGCGTTGGTAGAAAAAAAGCTAGCAGCTTGTGTAAATATTTTACCTAACATGGGCTCTATTTATATGTGGGAGGGCGAAGTAGCAGAAGCAACTGAAGCCAAGCTACTTATAAAAACAAAAGCAGATAAAATGAACGATGTGTTTTTAACAATAAAAGAGCTACATAGCTACGAAGTGCCGGAGATTCAGGTTGTAGAAGTTTCAACCGGTAATTTGGCGTATTTTAATTGGATGGACGAGGTACTGAATTAATGCGTTTTTTCTTTTTATTGTTGGTTACATTATTAACCGTACCCGTAAAGGCTGCGACTAATAATGTGCTTGGTGATCTACTTGGGCCTCCGCAACAGACTTTTTTACCTGTAGACCAAGCGTTTGTTTTTGATTTTGACCAGCAAGGCAGTACCTTGTTTGTAGGTTGGGATATAGCGCCAGACTATTATTTATATAAAAAGAAAATAGAAATTATCGCCAAAGGTGCAAACATTCAAGTAGGCGACTCTGGCCGTGGCGAAATTATTGAAGATGAATTTTTTGGTAAAACAGAGGTTTTTTTTAATTCCGCGAGTGTTATTAGTAAGCTAAGTAATATAACCGAAGGCGCCGTGGTTAAAGTTCGTTACCAAGGCTGTGCAAAAGCAGGGCTTTGCTATCCACCAGAAGTAATTAGCATCCCACTTAGTGTTATTAGTGGCGCACAGGTTAAAAATGTAGATCAAAATAGCGCCACTGATGAAGCGGCAACTGCGCAAAGTACATTTGCAGCACTCAACGAGCCAACTACTGAACCTACAACAAATTCGGATGATACCGAAAAAGAGCTCACTTTTACTGAGCAATTAGCAAGTCAGGGCTTAATAACTAATTTACTCATATTTTTTGTTGTTGGTGTAGGCCTTGCTTTTACGCCCTGCGTATTCCCTATGTTTCCTATTTTGTCGAGCTTAATTGCGGGTCAGCAAAACCTTTCGACTAAAAAAGCGTTTGCGTTGTCGTTTGTATATATACAAGGCATGGCAGTTACCTATGCGGCGCTTGGTTTAGTTGTTGCGGCGCTTGGTGGGCAAGTTCAGGGATATTTACAGCATCCATTTGTACTAGTTAGCTTTAGTTTACTATTTGTATTATTGGCTATGTCGATGTTTGGTTGGTACGAAATAAAACTGCCAAGCAGTATGATGAGCAAGCTAACTCAAGTAAGTAACAATCAAAAAGGCGGCAACTACGTTGGCGTATTTTTAATGGGCGTACTGTCGGGGCTAATTGCATCACCATGTACTACAGCGCCACTGTCGGCGGCACTCTTATTTGTTGCGCAAAGTGGTGATTACTTAGTAGGTGGTTTAACACTATACGTGCTTAGTTTAGGTATGGGGTTACCACTTTTATTACTTGGTACATCTGGCGGTAAATTGCTGCCTAAAGCAGGTGGTTGGATGGAGCAAGTTAAAACCTTGTTTGGCTTTGTAATGCTTGTTGTGCCGCTTATATTACTTGAGCGCCTAATCAGCGCCGACATTATATTATTAATGGCAGGTGTGCTTGCATTAGCAACGGCACTTTATCTACATCACTGGCAAAGTAGCCAAACACAAAGCAAGTTAAAAACTGCATTATGGTTTGCTGCAACGCTATTAGTTATGACAGGGTTTACGTTAACTAAAAACTACTTTTGGCCAGTACAAGCTATGCAAGTAAGCTCGCAAAGTAATGAGTTTAAAAAGGTGGCGGATTTAGCTGAGCTAAAAGAAGCCGTAGCGCAAGCGAGTAATGAAGGTCGAATGGTTATGGTCGACTTATATGCCGACTGGTGTGTGGCGTGTAAAGAGTTTGAGCATTACACGTTTCCAGATGCCAAAGTGCAAAGTGAATTTAGCCATTATCAGCTAATTCAAGTTGATTTAACTAACAGTGACAATAAAACAATTGAGTTAATGGAAGAGTACACTGTGTTTGGTTTACCTAGTATTTTGTTTTTTAACACCCAAGGTAAAGAGCTAACTACACAACGTGTAACCGGCTTTTTAAACGCAGAAGATTTTGCTAAACACCTTGCTACAGTGCGCGCCAGCGCACAATAATAGTGCAATAGAGCCACTTGGATATACCAAGTGGCTTACGACTCCCTCCTAGTTATTCGTTCCCAAAATAGAGATTGGACCAGTATTTTGCTGCTATTTACATCGAAATCACTATAATAGTTGGTTAACGTGAGAATTTGTTGCTACATTACTTTTTTCTGCTTGCTTAAAAGCGAAAAACTACTTAGCAACCGCTTAACTCATTACTTATAGGATATATCGCGTATTATGGCTGCAAAATTTAACCTTTTAGTTATAAATGGTCCAAATTTGAACATGCTTGGCAAACGTGAACCGGATAAATACGGTTTTCAAACGCTAAGTGAAATTATGAGCGAACTAACCAGTGCCGCTGATAGTCTAGATGTTGAGTTAGCACATTTTCAAAGTAATAGTGAGCAAGCCCTCATTGAGCGAATACACAGTGCTTGGCAAGCGGTTGATTACATAATAATTAACCCTGCTGCATTTACGCATACAAGCGTTGCATTACGTGATGCATTGCTAAGTGTTGATATTCCGTTTTTTGAAGTGCACTTAAGTAATGTGCACGCACGTGAAGCCTTTCGTCATCATTCGTATTTTTCTGATGTGGCACAAGGCGTGATATGTGGATTAGGTGCAATGGGTTACCACGCAGCATTAAATGCCGCTGTGAGCCGGTTGAAAAACTCGATTTAATTTTAAATTAACACACAAACAAACAGGCGGGTCGTGTAATGGATATTCGCAAGATAAAGAAGCTTATCGAATTAGTAGAAGAATCAGGTATTGCTGAGCTAGAAATCACTGAAGGTGAAGAATCAGTACGTATTAACCGTAACAACATGAGCGCAGGCCCTGGTTACCCGCAATTTGCTCCACAGCAATATGCACCAGCGCCAGCAGCCCCTGCTCCAGTNGCAGCAGCTCCTGTAGCAGTTGAAGCAGCAGCTCCAGCAGAACCTACTGGCCATCAAGTTAAATCACCAATGGTTGGATCTTTTTATGCAGCAGCGTCTCCTGAAGCTCCAGCGTATGTAGAAGTTGGTCAGCAAGTTAAAGTTGGCGATACGCTTTGTATTATCGAAGCTATGAAAATGATGAACCAAATTGAGTCAGATAAAGCCGGTACAGTAAGAGCTATCTTAGCTGAAAATGGCGAGCCAATAGAATTTGATCAACCTCTATTCATCATTGAATAATAGCGTAACCTAAAAGGCCAACTCTAATGTTAGATAAAGTAGTCATTGCAAACCGAGGTGAAATTGCACTTCGTATATTGCGCGCCTGCAAAGAGCTTGGGATCAAAACGGTTGCTGTGCATTCAACGGCGGATCGCGATCTTAAGCATGTATTGCTTGCAGATGAAACCATCTGTATTGGTAGACCATCAGCAACTGAAAGTTATTTAGATATCCCGCGCATTATTGCTGCGGCTGAAATAACTGACGCTGTAGCGATTCATCCAGGTTACGGTTTCCTTGCAGAAAACGCTGATTTTGCCGACCAAGTTGAGCAAAGTGGTTTTGTATTTATTGGTCCAAAAGGTGACACTATTCGCCTTATGGGTGATAAAGTTTCTGCTATTTCAGCAATGCGTAAAGCAGGCGTTCCATGTGTACCAGGGTCTGATGGTCCGGTATCAGATGATAAAGAACGTAACATGCAAATCGCCAAACGAATCGGTTACCCGGTAATCATCAAAGCCGCTGGTGGCGGTGGTGGCCGTGGTATGCGTGTTGTTCGTAGCGAATCTGAACTTATTGATTCAATTGCATTAACTCAGCAAGAAGCTAAGCAGTTCTTTGGTAATAGCATGGTTTACATGGAGAAATTCCTTGAAAACCCACGCCATATCGAAGTTCAAGTATTAGCAGATGGCCAAGGTAATGCAGTACATTTAGGTGAACGTGATTGTTCTATGCAACGTCGTCACCAAAAAGTAGTTGAAGAAGCACCAGCGCCAGGTATTACTGCAGAAACACGTAAATTTATTGGTGAACGCTGTACACGTGCATGTATCGAAATCGGTTACCGCGGTGCTGGTACGTTTGAGTTTTTATACGAAAACGGCGAGTTTTACTTCATCGAAATGAATACACGTATTCAGGTTGAACACCCTGTAACTGAAATGGTTACTGGTATTGATTTAATCAAAGAGCAGTTAAAAATTGCTGCGGGTCAACCATTATCATTCACGCAAGACGACGTTGTTATTCGTGGTCATGCTATTGAGTGTCGTATTAATGCTGAAGACCCTGAAACGTTTATCCCTTCACCGGGTAAAATTACACGTTTCCATCCTGCTGGTGGCTTAGGTATTCGTTGGGACAGCCATATTTACGCTGACTATACGGTTCCACCACATTACGATTCAATGATTGGTAAGTTAATTACTTACGGTGAAAACCGTGACGTAGCTATTGCCCGCGCGCGCAATGCACTTAACGAGCTAGTAATTGACGGAATTAAAACTAATACTCCTTTGCATAAGAGAATTCTTGCAGATGAAAACTTCCAAAATGGTGGTACTAACATCCACTATCTTGAGAAGAAATTAGGATTGTAATTCTAGCCTGTAAAAAGGCGTTTTATCTTAGTTAATAACCCGAGTTATTAAGCTGATTTAAATAATTAAAAATCCGATATCAGGAGACTGATATCGGATTTTTTAATGCCTGTAATTTAAGTTTTATAGGCAATAAAAAAGTCCATAAAATATACTGCAAAGAGTAAATTTGATGGACTCAATATTTATATAATATGTTGAACTAACATTACACTAATTTAGATTCAATTAACTGTAGTGCTTCTTCTAAAATTGTTTCTACTGCTTTTTTAGCGCGCTCAGGATCGCGTGACTTTATGGTCTCTAAAATATCAGCGTGCTTAGCAACATCTGCGCCCGGTACACCTTTAATGTGGTTTGTATAACGAATACTTACTCTAAGGGCTGTACTAATAAACTCAGTTAACTGCACAAAAAAGCGATTGTTACTGGCCACTAATATGCTGGTATGAAAAGCAATGTCGGCTTCTAGTGGGTCGTCTAAGCCTTCGTCTGCTTCAGCCATACGGGCTAAGGCACTATCTATATCGGCAAGTTGTTCAGCAGTTGCATTTAGTGCTGCAAGAGCGGCCGCTTGTGGTTCAAGGGCAACGCGTACTTGAGTAAACTCTTTTAATAATGAGAGTGACGGCTTGCTGCTTAAAATCCAACGTAGTACGTCGGTATCAAACATGTTCCAGCTACTTTCAGGTAATACACGAATACCTTGCTTAGGACGCGATGAAATTAACCCTTTAGCAGAGAGCATTTTTACCGCTTCGCGGGTAGCGCTGCGACTTACATCATACTTTATACATAAATCGGCTTCAGAAGGCAGGCCTTCGCTTACAGGGTAAACACCACGCACAATAGCAAAACCCAAATCGTGGGTTAATTGTTGTGTTAAATTTTGACGGGGTTGGCTTTTCATTGCGCAGGATTCCGAGTTGATATATTGCTTTATTATATATCATATATCATATTAATGTACTTAAGGATATGATATAAACTTTTAATTAGTTAAATATTTTAGCACAGCAATAACAACTTAGTTTGGCTCTTTATACTGTAAATGTAAGTTTATAAAGGGTTTAATTAAAATTGAAAATGCGCTGTATGGAGAGTTGAATTTGAACACCCTAGCTCAATATCATAGTCTTTCTGGTAAAGTTATTTTTATTACAGGCGGTGCATCAGGCATTGGTAGAGCAATGGTTAAATCCTTTGTAAACCAAAATGCAAAAGTGGCATTTATAGATATTGATGATAAGGCAGCGCAATCGCTTATTCGTGATTTACCCAATGCAAAACTATGGTATAGGCAAGTTGATGTAACTGACTCTCATGCACTTCAGCAATCACTTGTGGATGCATGCGCCGCTTTTGGTGCCATTAATGTACTAGTTAATAATGTAGCGAACGATCGCCGTCAAGCAAGCGAAGACGTTACAGTGCAAGACTGGGATCAGTGCTTACAAATAAACTTAAACCCTGCATTTTTTGCCTCTCAAGTTGCTATGTCTTTTATGAAGGGCGATGGAGCGGGCAGTATCATTAACTTTAGTTCTATTAACGCTATTATGGGGCAACCTCAAATGGCAGGCTATGTAACCGCAAAAGCAGGCCTAATAGGTATGACTAAGGCACTGGCTCGCGATTACGGCGAGTTTGGTATTCGCGTTAACGCTATTTTACCAGGGTGGGTGGCTACCGACCGTCAACTAGCAAGCTGGTTTACCGAAGAAGAGCAAGTTAAGTGGATGGAAGCCATGGCGCTTAAAAAATTAGTAACTCCTGAAGATGTTGCTAATTTGGCACTCTTTTTAGCCGCCGATGAAAGCAGTATGATCACCGGGCAAAGTATTAAAATTGACGGTGGGAGGCTTTAAAGCTTGGCTACTTCATCTCTTTTTATTNGAGCCATTTACGCGCTTATTTGTGCGAAGTACGAGCGCAATCAACACTTAAACTATTAGCACAACGTGATGGCCCAGGTGTTGTTAAAGCAAATCAAAATTTTGAGCAAACCCTAATCGACACCATTGCGGTGTGGAAGCAAGAGTATGGCAGCTTACCTATATATATTGCAGGACAAATTACCTCAAGCATCGGCTGGCACGAAACACCTTATTTAGAATGCCCAATTAATCCCGAAGGGTTACTTAATGCTGCTGTTAGCTTTGATTGCGATGGGCATATTATTAAAGCGTTACCTGGCACAAAGTGTACGCTGCAAAATGGCTTGTTTGATGTAATGCGCGGCGAAGAGCTGCAAATTTTAGGGTTTTTAAAGCAAAACCCAGAGTATCAACAAGGTAAAATATTACTCTGTTTGCCTGGCACACATACCAAATGGGTGCTTATAAATAATGGCGAAATCATTTGCTTTAAAACAGCCATGACCGGCGAGCTATATGATTTGTTATGTCATCAAAGTGTTTTAATTCCTAACGACTGTGCAGAAGGTGAGTTTGACTTTAAAGCATTTGAGCAAGGCTGTGAGCTAACTTTAGGTAGTGATAGCGGTAACTTGGCACATGGTATTTTTAGTGTGCGTACCCGCCAGCTTTCAAAGGAGTTAACGCCAGTACAAGCTAAAGCCTATTTGTCGGGTGTATTAATTGGCAGCGATGTACGAGCAGCTCGCCACGCTAGTGAATGGCAATTATTAAGTGATACACAAGTTGTGGTGATTGGCACAAAGCAGCTGAATAAGTGTTTTACTACGGCGCTTAACCAAATAGGTGTGAAGTGTGTTGAGTTTGATATTAAAACAGCGACGCTTAGTGGCTTTAATTATTTATTTAATTTAGAGTCAAAAAAATAAACCCCTTTATAACGGTTAAATTATAAAGGGGTTAACAGGAAGCTATTATAACTTGATAGTTAAGCGCTTTTAGCTGCTTGGTTATGCTCAATATAATCATTAAGCGCAGCAACTTGCGCCTCATTAAAACGTAGTCCTAATTTACTGCGGCGCCATAAAATATTGTATGCGTTTTCTGCCCACTCTTCATTTAGCAAGTAATCTACTTCTGCTGCAAATAAACCATGGCCAAAATCCTGGCCTAAATCACTCAGCCCAGTTGCACTACCTAAAATATGTTTAGCACGAGTACCATAAGTGCGTACAAAGCGTTTAAGTGTTATTTCAGGTAGCCATGCGTATTTTGCTTTTAGCTCTGATTTAAGTGCTTCTACAGAGCTAAAATCACCACCAGGGAGCGGACTATGTTTGGTCCACGCATTGCTCATTTGCGGATAAAAATCTTCAAGCTTATTAACCGCAGCTTCGGCAAGTTTGCGATAAGTTGTAATTTTTCCGCCAAACACACTCAGTAGAGGTGTTTGCTTAGCATCACTCGAAAGCTCTAATTTATAATCGCGAGTAACGGCTTGTGCATTAACTGATTCGTCATCAAGTAATGGGCGTACACCAGAAAAGGTATGTACTATGTCTTCGCGTTTAATCGGTTGTTTAAAGTAGGTATTAGTAATATCAATTAAGTAATCAATTTCTTCATCACTAATTTTAACGTCTTGTGCTTCACCTTTGTGTTCTACATCGGTTGTGCCAATAAGTGAGAAGTCATCTTCAAACGGAATAACAAACACAATACGCTGATCTTTATTTTGTAAAATATAAGCTTGTTTTTCATCGTGAATGCGAGGCACTACAATGTGGCTACCTTTTACAAGGCGAATATTTTGTGGTGATTTTTCTGTTAGTGCTTCGTCAAATAATTTAGCTACCCAAGGACCCGCAGCATTAACAATGCCTTTGGCAGAAATGGTGTATTTAGCTTTGCTCTTTTGCTGCTCAAGGGTTACCTGCCATTTACCTTGCTCTCGTTTAGCATTTACACACTTAGTTTGCGTGGTAATAACAGCACCTTTTTGTTGCGCTGCTAGGGCGTTTAAAACGACTAGGCGAGAGTCATCAACCCAGCCATCTGAGTATTCAAAACCTTTAGTAATAGAGGGTTCTAAAACGCTATTTTCACCAAATTTAATGCTTCGAGAACCCGCTAGTGTTTCGCGCTTTGCTAGGTTGTCATACATAAACAAGCCAATACGAATCATCCACGCAGGGCGGAGGTGTTTTTGATGCGGCAATCTAAAGGTTAGCGGCCACATAATATGAGGTGCGTTTTTAAGTAGCACTTCACGCTCTGCTAGCGCTTCTTTTACTAATCTAAATTCGTAATGCTCAAGGTAGCGCAGACCGCCGTGGATCAGCTTAGAACTGTTTGAAGATGTTGCACAGGCAAGGTCTGATTGTTCGCACAATAGAACTTTTAACCCTCTGCCAGCTGCATCAGCTGCTATTCCAGTGCCGTTTACACCGCCACCGATGACTAGTAAGTCATATTCGTTATCTGCTAATTCCACCGAGCTAACCTTTTTATTTGTAATATAAATAAGACATAAGCATCATAAAGCTGCTGTTTTCATTTGACAATAGAAAACCCAGTTTTTTATTCGTTAATTTTGACGCCAATCCATTTTCAATTTAAAGCAGTAAAACATGCCTTTTAAATCTAGCATTTAGCTAAGTTAAAAAAGCAAAGTGGCTAAAGTACTGGCCTTAACCACTTAGTATTTACTGCGGGCAGTTTTTATTCGTTAAGCAGACTTGAGCTACGCAGTGCTGCCATTTTGCGTATAGATCGTTACGCTCGTCGGCACTCATGGTGGGCTCAAAGCGACGGTCGCATGTCCACATTTTAGATAACTGTTCAGTTGACTCGTACACACCTGCTTGCAAGCCTGCTAAATAAGCGACCCCTAAAGAGGTGGTTTCGGTCACTGTTGGTCGCTCAACTGTTGCACCTAAAATATTTGATAAAAAGGTCATAACCCAATTATTTTTTACCATACCGCCATCTACACGAAGCACACTTGGGCGAAGGCCATCACGCTCCATCGCTTTTTGTAAATCTTTGGTTTGGTAGCCAACTGATTGCAGCGCTGCAGCAACAATAGTGCTAATACCCGAATCGCGTGTTAGCCCTAAAATAGCGCCACGTGCATTAGGGTCCCAATAAGGAGCGCCTAAACCAGTAAACGAAGGCACTAAAAATACACCATGATCGAGCGGTACATCTTTAACCATCGACTCACTTTCGCCAGCATGGCTAAGTAGTTTTAAGCCTTCAACAATCCACTGCATAGTTGCGCCAGCCATAAATATACTGCCTTCAATGGCGTAAGTTGGCTTGCCGTTTAATCTATAAGCAACAGTGGTCAGTAAGCGGTTTTCTGAGGTCAGTGCTTTTTCGCCAGTGTTAAGCATTAAAAAACAGCCAGTACCGTAAGTACTTTTAGCCATGCCTTGTTCAAAACATGCGTGTCCTACAAGCGCAGCTTGTTGATCGCCTGCAATACCACAAACACGAATTGGCGCGCCAAAAATGTCAGCGCTGGTTGAACCAAACTCGTCAGCTGAATCCATTACTTCTGGCAGCATAGATTCTGGAATATCGAATAACTCTAAAAGCTCTTGATCCCACTGCTGGGTATGAATATTAAATAACATGGTGCGCGATGCATTGGTTGCATCGGTTCGGTGCTCTTTACCGCCAGTTAGCTGCCAAAGTAGGTAAGTGTCAACCGTACCGAAGGCGAGCTCACCTGCAAGGGCTTGTTCGCGTGCGCCTTCAACGTTATCTAAAATCCAACGAACTTTAGTGGCCGAAAAATAAGGGTCGAGCAGTAAGCCTGTTTTATCGCTTATTGTTTGGCAAAGCTCATCAGTTGTTAGGCTTTCGCAATAGTCACTGGTGCGACGGTCTTGCCATACAATAGCGTTATAAATTGTTTTGCCTGTTTTTTTGTTCCATACCAAAGTGGTTTCGCGCTGATTGGTGATACCAATGGCAATAATTTCTTCAGGCTTTACATCGTTTTTAGTTAACACTTCGCGACTAGTGCTAAGCACTGTTTGCCAAATATCGTTAGGGTCGTGTTCTACCCAACCATTTTGTGGAAAATGCTGCGAAAATTCTTGTTGTGCTGTACCAAAAACGTCTGCATCTTTTGTAAACAAGATGGCCCGAGAGCTTGTGGTTCCTTGATCAATTGAGAGTATGTATTTGGACATGATATTTGTGTTATTTATCTTATCTTATATATGACTAGATTGCCTTTAACCGAAGTTAATGGCAATGGTTTTTTCTTAAAATAGCAGATTAAAAAATAAACACGCCAATATTTGCTGGTAACTCTTTTATATAAAAGGCGTTTTATTTTTGCATTATTTTAAGGGCGTATGCGGCTATTGATTAAAACAACCGCTTAAAGCTTATTATTACTTGGTGTGAGGTTTAGCTTGTTGCCAATCCATACCGGTAGAAAAGCGATTATCAAACCCGCGCCACTGTGGCAGCGGCTTACCATCAACAACAGCTTGGTCGCCGTTTTGTGGTAAATCTAAGTATTTACACTCGCTGGCTATGCCTTTTACGTGGCAATCCATCATGGCAAGTACAAAGTGTTTGTTGGTCTCGTTTAGTGTGCGCATAGACCATGAAGGCTCATAGTAATGGCCTATATCTAGCTCACTGCTGCTTTGTGCAATAGCAGGGGCTGGGTGTGGTGCTATATTATGGCGTGCATTTTTGTAAGTAAGCATGTACTTATCTTTGCTGCCTGTTTGTTCATAAAGACTTTTAATGCCTTCATAGCCTGAAATGTCATCTAAGTCACCAGCTACATAAAGCGAAGGTACTTTAATATTTTCCATTGCTTTGGCATCAAATATAGCGTGCTGTCCGCCCCATGGTGCAAAGGCCACCATCGCTTTTATACGAGGGTCTATTTTTGGGTTTTGGTATTGTCCACCAGCGCAGCTGTTTAGTAATTGCTGTACTTTTTTAATTTGAGCTGGGTCTTTCATACCCGTAAACATAGCCGTAGTTTGCTCATTAAAAGCGTAACAACCACCTATCGTATTTACCGCGCCATAGCCACCCATTGAGTAACCAATTACACCTGCGCTTTTGTTATCTACCTGCTTGCTGGCAAAGTTGTTTTGCTCATTAAAGTAATTAATTACAAACTGCTGATCGCGTGAGCGATTTATAAGCGTGCTAAAAAAGCCAGAAAACGGTGCGTTTTCAAAATCAACATCGGCATTGGTTGAGTCAGTATGGTCAATAGCTACCACAATGTAACCGTGCGACGCTAAATGCTCGCCAAGGTAGTACATAATTGTACGGTAACCGGTATAACCGTGCGAAAGCACTATCACAGGGTAGTGCTCTTTATTATTAATGGCGACATCACGCATTGCATCGGCTTGCAAAGTAAACTCTTTACCTGAGCGAGTTTCATCTGTGTAGCTGCTAAGTGGCGCTTTTGCTGTATTTGCAGCCGGATACCATACCTCTACTTTTAAAGGACGATCTTTTTGACCTTGTGTAGCGGGGTCAAATTGCGCAGGGTTAACTAAATCAAGTGTTTGCACACCTACATTGTAGCTACCTTTAGCTGCAAGCTCTGGCAGTACTTCGCTAGTGATTGGCGGGTATAGCTGCTCTGGTTTATTAGATTCAGCAACAGCAACAGCTACACTGGCAGATAAACTGCACGTTGCAAGTAATATGGCTTTTGAAAGCGCCTTGAGTGTGTGTGTCATTGTGTGTCCTTGTTGTGTATTTTTATTTTTTAATTAGTCAGTTCAGCCGACTCGACGGCATTGCTGTATTGCAGCTGCCACTGTGCTCGCAAGGTATCCATTATGTTCATAACTCGTAAGCTAGTACTGAGGGGCAACACGCTGCTTTGAGTTTGTTTTTGTAATATACACTGCGTTACATGTGCAATTTCAAACTTAAAGTTTTCATCGTCACTAAAGTTGTATTCAAAGTACTGAGGGTCTTGGTCTTTTATGTGTAGCTCTAGCGTTTGTGCACCTACAAACTGAGGTATTCGAATATAGCCAAGCTCACCATTAATACATGCTTCTGTTGGGCCATTTTGCTGCAGTGCGCTGGCAAGAGATGCAAATTGCCCGTTACCGTAATCAACTATAGCAGTGCTTCGCTCATCAACGCCGGTTGTGCTTTTATGTACAAAGGAGTTGATGTGTTCAGGGGCTTTATTAAATACCACATCAGCAATCGAAATAGGATAAATACCTAAATCGAGCAGGGCGCCACCCGCTGTTACAGGGTTCATTAATCGGTGAGTGTCGGCAAAGCTGCCAGGTAAACTAAAGTTGGCATTAACACTGTGCACATTACCAATAACACCTTCACTTAGGAGCTGTTGTAATTTTACTATGGCTGGTAAAAACCGCATCCAAACGCCTTCCATTAAAAAGCAGTTTTGTTGCTTGGCAAGCTCAGTGAGACTTTGCAACTGCTTAGCATTAACGGTGATTGGTTTTTCGCTTAGCACGTGCTTATTGTGTTTTAAGCATTGGGCTATCGTTTTAAAGTGTTGATCGTGGGTATTGGCAATATAAATAGCATCTATATTTGGGCATTGCATAAGAGCTTGATAGCTTTCATAGCCTTGAATATTGTACGGTGTGGCAAATTCTTTAGCGCGCTGTATACTCGTTGATGCCGCGCCAATAAGCTGTGCATCACTGCAATGCGCAATGCTTGTAGCAAAGGTGTGAGCTATATTGCCACACCCAATAATTCCCCAATTAACCTTTGCCATGCTTATTCCTTAAGTTTATTTAAAAAGACGTAATTTGTAATCCTGAACCCGCTGAACATACGTAAATATCAGCATTTAAATTAAAGCGTTCAAAGTAATGCTTTTCTACCGCTGCTTTAATTAGTGGTACTTCCGCATCACGACATAAACATACAATTGCGCCACCAAAACCACCCCCTGTCATACGAACTGCGCCACGCTCGCCCATCGCTTCTTTACAAATTTCTACTAAGCCATCGGTTGCAGGTACGGTTACTTCAAAGTCGTGTTTAAGTGATTGATGCGATGCTGCCATTAGCGTGCGAAGTGCATCCATATCGTTATTTTGTAGTGCAGTAGTTGCTGCAATTACACGGTCGTTTTCGCTAATTACGTGGTGTGCACGTTTATATTCGTTTTCGCTTAATGTCGCTTTTATTGCTTGCAGGCCAGCCATGGTGGCTTGGCGAAGTGTTTCTACACCCATTTTTACAGCAGCTTGTTCGCAGTCAATACGGCGCTGGTTGTATTCGCTATCAACCAACTTACGCGGGTAGTTTGAATTAACAATAACAATATTTAAATCATCAGGAACTTTAACTGATTTGGTTGCGAGGTTTTCACAGTCGATTAATAGTGCATGACCATTCTCGCCTTTAGCTGAAATAAGCTGATCCATAATGCCGCATTGGCAATGCATAAAGTCGTTTTCGGCTTCTTGACCAAATAGCGCAATTTGCTCTGGCGGTAAACCAAGCTGTGCAATATGGTTAAACATACCGCCTACAGCAACTTCTAGTGCGGCCGATGACGACAAGCCACTACCTTGCGGTAAGTTGCTGTCAATAAGTAGGTCGGCGCCACGCAGTGTGTAGCCCGCTCTTTTAAGAACATAAGTAACAGCACGAATGTAGTTACCCCATTGCGACTGGCCTTCAGTGATTTCTTCATCAACACTAAAGCTGTCTTTTTCGCCTGGGTAATTTAAAGAATGCACAGTAATAATATTGTCGTCGCGCTCTTTAAACATCACTTGGGTACGAAACTCTAACGAACACGGTAAAACAAAACCGTCGTTGTAGTCGGTAAATTCGCCAATAAGGTTTACACGCCCCGGTGCTGCTGCAATACCTTGAGCAGGCGCGCCATACAGTGACAAAAATTGTTGTTGGAATTCGTTAAGCTTCATCTGTGTGTCCTGCTGTATCTTTATAGTGTGTTGTACTGGCTGCTTTTAAAATAGAAGCAGCGGTTTCTGCGCTTAAATCGCGCTGGCTTTCGCCTAGCATTTCGTAGCCTACCATGTGTTTTTTAACAGTAGCAGAGCGAAGTAGCGGCGGATAAAAATGGGCATGTAAGCGCCAATGTTGCTCATCAGAGCCTCTGTTAGCGGGTGCATTGTGCCACCCCATAGAATACGGGAAGCTGCAATTAAATACGTTGTCGTACTTAGTGGTTAATACTTTAAGTGCCTGTGCTAAAGCGTCTGTTTGCGCATCGTTTAACTGGCTAAAGTTTTGAATATTATCTTTAGTTACTAGCATTGTTTCAAACGGCCACGCTGCCCAAAATGGCACCACAACAAGCCAATGTTCGTTTTCAAATACAACACGTGTTTGATCCGCTTGCTCTTTTTGTGCGTAATCGGCAAGCATAGCTGTGCCATGCTTTTTATAATAAGCAAGCTGCTGGGTATCTTCGGCTTCTATTTCGGTTGATAAATGCGAGTGAGCCCAAACTTGGCCGTGAGGATGAGGTTGCGAACAACCCATGATCTCGCCTTTATTTTCAAAAACTTGTACACATTCGTACTGCTGTGCAAGCTCTGTGTAATTTTGTTTCCAGGTTTTCACTACTTCGTGCAATGCGTTTTGGCTAAGCTCTGGTAGTGTTTTGTTGTGCTCTGGAGAAAAACAAATTACGCGGCATTCGCCACTGGCTTCGTCGGCAATAAATAAATCGCTGTCTGATTCTAAGCTTTGTAATTGCTCGCTGGCATTAGGCGTTAATGCACCAAAGTCATTTCTAAATACGTGTGTGTATTTATAATCAGGGTTACTGTCGCCATTTGCACGGGTATTACTTGGGCAAAGTGGGCAGTTTTCATCGTGTTTTGGTAATACGTTTTCGTTAACGGCTTCTGTTGCGCCTAACCATGGACGGTTATTACGATGTGGTGACACCAATACCCAACGACCCGTTAGCGGATTTTTACGTCTGTGAGTACTTTCTAATAAAGCCATATTAACTCTCCAACCCACTTGGGTAATTAGTTTGCCAGCGCCATGTGTCGTTTGTCATGTCGCTAAGTGTTAGTTCTGCGTACCAGTTAAGTGTGTTTTGCGCTTTTGTAGCATCGGCGTAGTTACAGGCAATATCACCTGCTCGGCGCGGTGCAATCTTATACGGAATATCTTTATTGGCTGATACGCTAAATGCGTTGATCATATCAAGCACAGAATAACCTTGCCCTGTGCCTAAGTTGTAAGCATGAAAGGCGGTATCTGTTTTATGCTGCATAAATGCCGCAACATGACCTTTAGCTAAATCTAAAACATGAATATAGTCGCGCACACCTGTGCCATCTTCGGTGTCGTAGTCGTCACCAAAAATATTAACCACGTCGCGTTTACCTACCGCTGTTTGAGCAATAAATGGCATTAAGTTGTTAGGAATGCCATTAGGACTCTCACCTAATAAACCACTTGGGTGTGCACCTACAGGATTGAAGTAACGCAGCGCAATGCCCATAAATTGACTGTTGGCATTACATACGTCTTGCATGGCTTGTTCAACCATGACTTTAGTCCAACCATAAGGGTTAGTTGCGCGTATAGGGTGCTTTTCGTCAATAGGGAGGTAGTCGGGTTCGCCGTACACAGTAGCCGATGAGCTAAATATAATGTGGTTAACGTCTGCCTCTTGCATGCTTTGTAACATACTTAATGTGCCCGACACGTTATTTTGATAATAACGCAGCGGTTGCTCAGTTGATTCACCAACAGCTTTTAAAGCCGCAAAGTGAAATACAGCCTCAGCTTGAGTATGTTTTAGGGCGAGTTTAAACTGTTGCTCGTCTTGAATATCACCCAAGATAAACTCAAATCGAGTACCTGTAATCTTTTCGAGTTGGTCAAGTACCCGCGCACTTGCATTAGATAAGTTATCATAAATAACAGGTGTAATGCCCGCTTCATGCAATGCAATACATGTATGGCTACCTATGTAACCCATGCCGCCAGTAACTAATACTTTCATGTTTGTTCTCGAAAAGTGTATTTATATGATAAATACTACTATTAAGGTGATTTAAAAACAATAGTTATGATTGTTGAGTAATTCAAATAAAAGCATAAAAAACATTCAGATTAAACACTCGTGTGGCTATAAATGGCATGCTTTTATACTAATTAACATGTACTTAGGTTTATCAATTAATGATATAAACTGATTCAACTATTGGCCTAATTATCAGCAGTAAGTCGGGGTGCTAATATAGCGAAAATAAAGTAAGGAGAGATCAACATGAACAAAACAATTTTACTTACCGGCGCAACCGATGGCATTGGGCTAGAAACTGCAAAGATGTTATTAGCACAAGGTCACACCGTATTATTACATGGCCGCAGCCAAGCAAAGCTCAATGCGCTGCAAGCAGCTTTAACCGAGCAATACCCAAATGCAAGTACACATACTTATATTGCTGATTTAAGCGATATGAGCCAAGTTCAAACTTTGGCAAAAAATGTATTAGCCGATATGGCCGAAAATAATAACCAGCTCGACGTACTTATTAATAATGCAGGCGTTTATCAATTAGTTGATGCTACAACAATTGACGGCCTTGATGCTCGCTTTGTTGTAAACACGATTGCGCCATATCTTCTTACAAAACTATTATTACCTGTCCTTGGTCATGATTCGCGAGTGGTTAATGTGTCATCAGCTGCGCAATCAAGCGTTAACTTAAATGCACTTATAGGTAACACTGAACTTTCTGATAGTGCGGCTTATGCACAAAGTAAATTGGCTATTACTATGTGGTCGCGTCATTTAGGGCTTGAGCTTAAAGATACTGGGCCATTAGTTGTATCGGTAAACCCTAAATCGTTACTGGGAAGCAAAATGGTAAAAGACGCTTACGGTATAGATGGTGGGGATTTAAAAATTGGCGCAAATATTTTTTGTCGCGCAGCGCTTAGTGATGAATTTAAAGATGCCGCAGGCCTGTATTTTGATAACGATACAGGACGCTTTGCGCCTCCTCATGTTGATGCACTTAATAATGCTAAAAATCAACAACTCGTAGATACGTTAGACAGTATTTTAGCACAGCTTAAATTAGGTAAAGCATAATGAAAAAGCATGTTACCTGGACAGTACAAGGCCAAATTAAAGAAGGTAAATACGATGAGTTTTTACTGGTAATGGCACAATTAGTTACTTTGGCTAAAAGTGAAGCGGGCACTTTAATGTATGAGTGGACAGTAAGTGAAGACAAGCGCAATGTACATATTTACGAGCGTTACCAAGATGAAGATGCTGCTAAAGCGCATCTTGCTGGTTGGGGCGAAAGTGGCCCACTATTTTTAAGCGTAGTTGATATGGATAAAGTAACGGTATTTAGTCAATTATCAGAAGAGTTTGCACAAGCCTTTGCAGGCCCAAGCAGTGTATTTATGAAACCTGTGGGTGGCTTTGTAAAGTTTTAGAGAAAATACCCATTGTTGATCTAAAGAGCTCACCTCATCAGTGAGCTCTTTTTTTAGTGGCATTACTGCTCTTGCTGCAAGCGCTCGTATAACCAATCTTTTAATTCTGTACGTTCGTGTTTTAATAGATGCATTTGTTCATCGCTTATGGGCGCATCTTTGAGCTCTAACACTCTAATCTCTTTATCTAGCTTGTCGTACTTATCTGCTTTTTTTGCAAATTCAGTATCGCTTTCATTTAACTCGGCAATGGTCTTTAAGTATTCTGGAAAGTCATTTGTTAATGAGTGGTCTTCGCCTAACATATTCGCTCCTTAGTAGGATATAAATGAGCTCACAAGTAAGTGAGTTGTATAAGTGAATTACTGCCTTTCATATAATACACTGGGGCTTACATAGATATAATTCAACCATCGAGCCGCTAATTTGATGTAGCACAAACAATCTGTTTATTTTGCTCAGTAAGGCATTTCACCAAAGTATTTAATAGTGCGATCAATAAATGCACGTACTTTAGAGGTCAATAATTTATTGTTGGGGTATACAGCCTACGTAGGTGTATTAACTAATCGTAAAAAGCTTAGGGTTCGATATTATTGCTCAAGGTGCAAGGAATCTCTGGCTAGAGAAAATAAATTTAAATATCATCATGATTCAATACGTTAGTAAATCTCTTAACCAGAGTTAAAGTTAAGTAAACCAATACCCGCTAAAGGCTTTTAAGCATTTTAGCTAAAAGAGTTAATTTTTAACGTTTTTTGCTAATTTATGTTGGTTAATTAATAGTGGTAGAATGCAGCGCTTAGTACCACTTGTGTAAAGTAGTGGTCAATAATTTATAAGGTCTGTTGTGTAATGCTGTTGATGATCGACAACTACGATTCGTTTACTTACAACTTAGTGCAATATTTTCAGCGTTTAGATCAAGACGTTTTAGTGAAACGTAATGATGAGCTAAGCATTGCACAAATAAAACAGTTAAACCCGCAGCACATCGTGTTATCGCCAGGGCCATGCACCCCTAACGAAGCGGGTATTTCACTAAATGTTGTTGAGCAACTAAAAGGGCAATATCCTATTTTAGGGATTTGCTTGGGGCATCAAACTATCGCACAAGCTTTAGGTGGAGATGTAATACGTGCTAAAAAAGTAATGCACGGTAAAACATCACCCATAGTTCATACTAATAAAGGGGTGTTTAAAGGCTTAGCTAATCCGTTAACGGTATGTCGTTATCATTCTTTAGTGGTTAAAGCGCAAACTCTGCCTAAAGAGCTTGAAGTAACCGCATGGACTCAAACTGAGCAAGGCGAGTTTGACGAAATTATGGGGTTGTTACACAATGAACTTGCTATCGAAGGTGTGCAGTTTCATCCCGAAGCTATTTTAACTGCTCAAGGCTTAGAACTGCTTGATAACTTTTTAACTCGCTTCTAATGTTATAATACACATAGCATTTTATACTTTATTAATGGATGTCATGACTGAACTTGTAGCCCAGCAGCGTACTGCCAAAATACTAAGCCAACGAGCTCATGACTTATTGCTTGGGCACAGCTTTGCGCATCAGCAAATTGGTTTCATTCATACATTAGATATAGATTACGGCGAACCCATGAAGCAGCGTACCTTGCTGCAGGTTGAAGTGGCCGCACAGAATAAACGCCAGCAAAGCAGTACTGCACATCATAAGTACCGCGCTCAAGCCAGTGAGCAACTGCACAAAACAATTGAAACAGCTATATATAAGCAGCTCGAAGATATAGATGGCGTAATTCATAGCACCATAGGTATTGAAGATGGTATTGCCAATATACTCGATATATTAGCGGTAAAGTCAGCGTCGGTAGGGCGTTTAGAGCCATTGGTTAATGATATAAGCTGGTTGGGTAGGGAGTTAGTAACGCTCGTTAATTTACCTTACTATCGTAATCAACGTAGTAAAAACACGTCTGTAAAAGTAGATAAACCATCGCTTGCCCTTCGTTATATTGGCCTTGATAACTTACAGCTAGTTATTCCTACATTTGCTGCCCGCCATTGGATGCCACATAGCACCGAACCATTTTCGTTATTAAAGCGTCGTTTACGTGACAGTGCCATGGCAAACGCGATTGCAGCGCAAAAAATTGCACAAATTAATAATGTAAATGACGTTCATGCATTTACCCTTGGTATGCTTTTAGATGTAGGGCGAATTGCATTAGTGCGCTTGTACTTAAAAACGTTTGAGCAAATATGGCAACGTAAAGTACAGCTAGCCCGAAATGAAAACCAAAAAGATTTACACACCGCATTATTAGAGCTTCAGCCCGACCCGCTATTTTTAACTACTCTACTTAGCAATAAATCGATAGAAGTAAGCGCTAAGGTAATAGACAAAATGGCTTTTAAATATTTACCGTTTAAAGGGGTAATGCAGCAGCTAGTAAATGGGGTAGATAAGGTCGATACATTACTGCCATTAACAGAAGTAATGCTAAAGGCACGGTGCTATTCTCAATATCTTAATTTAAAAGAACATCAACTTATTGAACCTGATGAAGCTCTAAGCTGGTTTTCGCACTTTAAGTTCACTAAAACGGAACTAAAAACCCTCCAATCGAGTAATTTTACCAATTTAGCTATTCAAATTGACTAAAAATCTGAATTTTTTGTTAATTTTTTTGCGACTAACCATTCATTCTCATCTTATTGTTATATTACATATTTGCCGATTAAAGCGTGTGCGCCTCTGTACTCATGCGGTTAGTTGCCTAAAAATAAGCATAAATAGCTATGCAAATAGTTATTCACTATCTATGAAATAATATCTTTAGCCCTTTATTTTCAAGGGATACATGAAAGTTTTTAACGAGACAGATATAAGTAATTCTGAAATAATGTGCGTCTGAAAATTGAACCACAAAGCAATTTTGCGCAATTATCAGGTTACTGATCTTGCCTATAAAGTTGGTTACAAATATTAACCAAACACCTATTTTGATGTTTTGTGTTGCTCACAATTAAGAGGAAATAAAATGACAGTCAATCGCGAATTATTTGATCACGTAATGGTTCCTAACTACGCACCTTCAAGCGTAATTCCTGTTCGAGGCGAAGGCTCTCGCGTATGGGATCAACAAGGTCGAGAGTTTATCGACTTTGCTGGTGGTATTGCAGTTAACTGTCTTGGCCATTGCCACCCTGCATTAGTAGGCGCATTAAAAGAGCAAGGCGAAAAAATCTGGCATCTATCTAACGTAATGACCAATGAGCCGGCACTTCGCCTAGCTAAAAAAATGGTTGATGCGACATTTGCTGAAAAAGTTTACTTTGCCAACTCTGGCGCAGAAGCAAACGAAGCCGCGCTTAAATTAGCGCGTCGTTTTGCACTTGATAAGTTTGGCGCAGAAAAATCACAAATCATCGCGTTCAACAAAGGTTTCCACGGTCGTACATTCTTTACCGTAACTGTTGGCGGCCAAGCTGCATATTCAGATGGTTTTGGTCCTAAGCCTGGCGACATTGTACATTGTGATTACAATGACCTTGCTGCATTTGAAGCACTTATCAGCGATAAAACATGTGCCGTAATGATGGAACCTCTACAAGGTGAAGGCGGTATTGTTTCACCAACTGATGAGTTTGCTCAAGGCGTTCGCGATTTATGTACTAAACATAACGCACTGCTTATTTTTGATGAAGTTCAAACAGGTGTTGGTCGTACTGGCGATTTATATGCATACCAAGGCTTAAACGTAGTACCTGATATTTTAACTTCGGCTAAAGCACTTGGCGGCGGTTTTCCTATTGGCGCTATGATCACAACAACTGAAATTGCACAGCACCTTAAAGTAGGCACACATGGTTCTACTTATGGCGGTAACCCGCTTGCGTGTGC
>NZ_AUTI01000416.1:0-35272 GCF_000497995.1 Pseudoalteromonas sp. TB25 | reverse complement strand
GGCTGATGTATCTTGCGCAGTAAATTGCCATGTAGGGTTTAGTGCAGCCAGTGCAAGTACTTCTTTGCCTGTGCCTGCCCCTACTACCAAAATATGCGCATTGTCGCTTAGCGTTGCTTGTAGTTGCGCATTAGTGAGCTGATGTAATAATTCATAACCAGGCACTAAACGGGTTATGCGGCTATCGTATTGTGTTGCTTGCTCGCCTGTAAACGTTGGCATTGTATCTCCTTGTTTTCAGTAATGTTGCTTATAAAACTTCAACTGTGGAATATCCACCTGGCTTTTTGGCTACATGCACTTGAGTGGCTACACGCTCGCTCATTTGTGTTACGTGCGATATAACGCCTACTTTTCTGCCTTGTGCTTGCAAAGAATCCAAAGCGTCCATTGCAATGCTTAGGGTTTCGCTGTCTAACGTACCAAACCCTTCGTCAATAAACAAAGAATTGATTTGTACTTTGTTAGACGAAAGCGATGCTAAACCAAGTGCAAGCGCTAGCGATACTAAAAATGACTCACCGCCCGAGAGCGTATTAACAGAGCGTTGCTCGTCGGCCATGTCGCGGTCGATAATTGCAATGTCGAGCGTTTGCGCTATGGCGGTTAATTCGTAGCGTTTGTTGAGTGTTTTTAAATGGCTGTTGGCATAGTGCAGTAATATTTTTAACGTTTGTGTTTGTGCTAAGTTACGCATGGTTTTACCCGTTGCATCGCCCAATACTTTATTAAGCAAGTGCCACTGCTCTACCTGTGTTTTAAGCGTAGTTAACTCAGCTTGTTTGCCTTCAAGCACCTTTGCGTTTTGGTTGTGTTGCTCTATAGCGGTATTAGTTGCTAGTAATGAATTTTGCAGCTGCGTTTGTTGCTCATTTAAGCTGCTTAATTGCGTACTTAAAGCCTCTGCACTTTGTGTTGGCTTATCGCTACTGTTGTGTTTTTCAAGCGTAAGTTGCTGCTGTTTTAATGCGGCATTTGCATCTGTTAACGCTTGAGTTAACTGCTCGTGTTGATTTAAATGCGCTTTAATAGTCTCGCTACTTAGCGTTAGTAAAATTTTGATCTGTTCGTGCGTTACGTCGCTGTATTGCGCTTTAAAGTCAGCAAACCACTGGTTGTAACGTGCCTCAAGTGTTGCTAGTTCTTGGCTGTTTTCAAGTAAGCGTTGCTCCACATTTTTAAGCGTTATAGCGTGCTCATCTCGTTGTTTTATCGCGTCGTCATAGGCTTTTTGGCTCGCTTGAACCTGCGATTGTTTTTGCTCTTGCTCACTTGTGAGTTTTGCTTGGTAGTCGTCTGCGCTTATTTGCTCGTTATTAAATAAAGCTGAGCGCTCACTTTGTACAGCGTCTAATAGCTCTTTTGCTTTTACAAACTCTTCATTAAGTGCTTTTAACGATTGCTCGCTTTTACTAACAAGCGGGGTAAGCTGCTTTATTTGCTCATTAGCTGTGTCTTGGCGCTTTTGGCTTTGCTCAAGTTGCGTTTGAGTTTGCTGATACTGTGTAACCTGCTTGTTCAGCTCGGTAAGTTCAAGCGTATTGGCTTGTAGTTGCTGCCAAAAATCATTGTTTTCAAATTGATTATTGAGTGTTGTACCCAGCTCGTTAATTTGTGCACTAAGCTCGCTATGCTTACTCGTTAACTGGTTTTGCTGGTGTGTAAGCTCAAGGTGTTTATTACTCAGTTGCTGCTGTACTTGCTGCTCTGCTTTAAGTGCTGCTTGTAGCTCGTTTACTTTGGTTTGCAATGTACGTTGACGTTTTTGTTGCTCAAAGTATTGCGCTTTTTGCTGCGTTAATTGCTTATAAGTTACTTCAAGCTGATCAGGCGTTAAGTCGTTAAGCTCACTACGTGCACCTTGCATGGTATTTTTAATGTCGAGCTGTTTGGCTTTTGCTGTTTGTATTATTTGCTCAAGTTGTCCGTGTTCAGCAGTTAATACAGCATGTTGAGTTTGATGTTTATGCAGCTCGCTTTGTGCATGGTCAAATTGCTTTTTAGCGGTATTAAAAGCATTTTCAAAATCAGTAATTAAGTTATTTAATTGCTGATTTTGATTTACCGCATACGGATGCTCCGTTGCGCCGCACACTAAACAAGGCTCATTAGGGCGAAGCTCAGTGCGTAAATGCTCTACGTTTTCGCTGGCTCTTAAGCGCGCTTGGTTAAGTGCGTACTCGCTGCCTTTAAGTGCTTGCTCGCTGGTTATTAAATGCTGATTAAGTAAAGCATGGGCTTGCTGGCTTTCATTTAGCTGCTGATTGAGCACTTGCTGGCGTTGAGTGCTTTGTTTTAGCTCTGCGTTAAATTGCTTATAGCGCTCTCGCTGCTCTTTTAAGTAATCAATACTTTTTAGCTGCGCGTCGCAGTGCTCTGCATTAAATTCATTAAGCTGAGTATTTAAAACCTGCAAAGCTGACTGCTCGCTCGTAAGTAACGCCTCGCACTGCTGCACTTTATTATTTTGTGTATTTAATCGCTCGCTCTGACCTGCAAGCTCGGTATTAAGAGTTTGGCTTTGTGCAAGGTTTGCAGTTAATTGCTGCTGTGCATTTAAGTAAGTATTAAAGCTTTGCTGATAGTAGCTCCAGTCTTTTGCTAAAACGTGCAGCTGTGCATGCTCATTAAGCCATTGCTGGCTTTTAGTTGAGTCGGTATTAGCGAGCTCTAGCTCGTTATTGCTTTGTTTAAGCTGCTGTGTGAGCTCATCAAGTTGAGTTTGCTCTTTGGTTATTTGCGACTCTGTGCCTTTTACAGCTTGAGTTTGCAAAGCAATGCTGCTGTCGAGCTCTCTCGCTTTTGCTATAACGGGCGCTGCATTTTGTTTTTGCTCATTGGCGTTATTAAGTAGCTCAGTATGCTTAGCAAGCGCGGTGTTACGCTCGTTAATTACCGCTAAATGATCAACACTTTTAAGTGATGTTATTTGCTGATCTAACGCCGTATTTTGATCGGTTAATTGAGTAAAACGGCTGCGGTTATCTTTTATTTCAAGCGCCTGCTTGGCTTGTTTTGCTTGCTCGCTTTGATCAACGATACTTTCAAGCGCTGAGCTTGCTTGTTGCTGGGTTTGCTGTGCCTGCAGTAAGCTTTGCTCAAGCACTGTAGCTTGCTGATACCAGTTAAGTGCTTTTTCGGTTTTGGTTAGCTCTTTTTTAGTGTGTTCGGTTTGCGCTTTTAAATCGGTTAACTTGGTTTGTTGTAACTCAAGTTCATCGGTCGTTAATAAGGTATAGCTTTGAAGGCCTGCTTTGAGCGCTTCAAGCTTTGCCACTTGCTCTTTATGGCGCTCAAAAATACGCACACCAATACGGCTAAATTTATCGGTGCCTGTTAAGCACTCCAAAAGTTGCGCTCGCTCATCGCCAGTGGCTTTTAAAAATGCAGCAAACTCATGTTGCGCTAAAAGTACGGCACGGGAGAACTGCTCAAAGTTAAGCCCTATTTTACTCTCAACTTCTTTTATTGTGTGGCTTTTGTCAGCTATTAAGGTTTCGTCTGGCAGGGTTACTAAGGTGTGCTCTGCTACTTTAAGTTTGCCAGTTACCTTTTTATGAGTGCGTGAAACTGTATAACGCGCGCGGTAAAGCTGTTTATCTTGCCCTAAAAAGTCAACCTCGGCGTAGCCTTCCCATGTACCTCGGCGAAGTAGGTTCCGCGCATCATTAAGCTTAATGCTGTCGCCATTAAACTCAATTAAGTTACCTTTATCGCCGCGTAGCCTCGCTGTTTTTGTATAAAGGGCTAAACATATCGCATCTAAAAAAGTACTTTTACCAGCGCCGGTATCGCCTGTTATCGCAAATAAGCCTGCATCTTTTAATGGGGCTTGAGTAAAGTCTATTTCAGCATCAACTATTGAAGCTAAATTATGAATACGAACTGCGGTTATTTTCATAGTTGTTCTTGCTCCGTAAGCTCGTTTATCACATCACTTAAAAGTGCTTTTAGCTCATCGGGTACGCTTTGCCCTGCCATATCTTTATCGTTTGCAAATGCTTGTTCTAATAAGTTAAGCGGGTTGAGCATTTCAACTTCGCTTAAATCTTCAAATACGGTGTTGTCGTCATTTTGAGTCGATTGCTCACGTACACGTTCAATACCACAAAATTTAATATGCTTGCCTTCAAGTGCTTGTTCTATTTGTTCTCTGAAGGTGGTGTCGGTATCGCTTGATTTAAGCTTTACACGTAAATAAGGCGCTGTTGTATTTTGTGCGGTGTCGAGCGCTTTAATTTGCTCGCATAGTTCGCTTAATGGCACACACTCCCCTTTTGGTAAAACAATTACATCGGCAGAGCGCGGAATGTAAAGGGGGTTTACAGTTGTACTAACATGTTGTTTTTCATCAATAGTAAACTCAACAATATTTACTTGGTGCGTGTAGTTACGTTCTGAAAACGACATAGGTATAGGTGTGCCGCTGTAGCGAATAATATCGCTTTTAGCGACTTGTTGCGCTTTGTGTAAATGACCAAGGGCAACATAGTTGGCTTGTTTACCAAATACATTGGCTGAAATAGACTCCTCACCACCTATCACTAAGTTACGCTCAGAATCACTTGAAATATCCCCGCCTTTTGCGTGTAAATGCCCCATAACTATTAATGGTGAGTTTTGCTCGTTTATATTAGTAGCTTGTTCTAGTGCAAGCTCGTAAGCTTTTGCAACGCCTTGAGCATAACTAGGGCCGCTTTCGGTTTGGCTAAGTAAACTTACATCGCTTGCGCGTAAAAATGGCATAGCGACGATTACAGCGCGTTTACCATTGGTATTTATGGTAATAATAGTTTCATCGGGTGTTGCGACATCAAAGCGCCCTACTACGTGCGTATCAAATTGCGCTAATAATGGCTGAGCAGCCAAAATACGATTTGCAGAGTCGTGGTTACCCGCAATAATTACTACGTGTAATTGTGGGGATGCCTTTTTGGCGTCTTTAATAAATTGGTAAAGCTGATTTTCGGCGCTAGCGCTTGGAGTCGCGGTATGATAAATATCGCCAGCAACTAAAAGTAAGTCTATTTGTTGTTCAACAAGAGTGGCTAATAACCATGTAAAAAAGGCTTGATGTTCAACACGGCGGTCGTGTTCGTAGAATTGTTGGCCAAGGTGCCAATCTGAGGTGTGGAGGACTTTCATGTCGCGCTCTTAATTAAACCGTAAGAGCGCCAATATACCCAAGGCAGTTAAAGATGCAAGCCTAAGCCGTGCATTACCTTAGGTTAAACTGTACCAAGCTGAAAAAACAACCGGTAATGCTAAAAGTGCCATTAATAATGGAATTTTTAACGTTTTAGTTTGTTTTGCGTGTAGCGCCTTTAATGCATTGGTTTCGTTGCACGCTGCTACTTTATCGATATAAAAATAACCCGAATCGAGATACTGCTTACAGTTATTCTCACTTGCTGGAATCGCAATTAGTTCTTGTTGTTTTTTTAGGATGTAAAAATCCATAAGCCCACCGCATTTCTTGCTAGTAATCGATATTAATTTGAGGATAAATGTGACGAATTTATTTGCCTCAAATAAAAAGGTTGGCGATTTTAAATATAAACTGCACTAAAAATCAACCTAAAATTGCACTATTTATCATTTATCGTAAAAATAGCGAATATTAAGGAAGTTCGGCAATATTTGAGCCAATAATTCAGCTGTTTTCACTGTGTTTTTGTTCAGTAGAGTGTGCTTTTAGCTCATTTTACTTGTTGGAAATTTGAGACACTTATACATAGGATTATTGGTTTACCTCATAATGCTAAAGCAATACTTTTTTAGCAAAGTAGGTAAAGTTAATGTGCTTTTTCCGAGCTCTAAAACTTGTATTTAATAACTCAAAACCATTATTAAAACCCACTTTTGTAAACCCCCTTTACAGTTTTTATTTATTCGTATTTTGTTACAAAATAATTGTACTTTTCAATCTAATAAACTAAGTGAACATCACCCTAAAAATATGGTACTTGGTCGCTAATTTATTGAAGCTAACTGGTATATTTGTCAAAGTATGCTCACAAAATTATATTAGGACTAACAATGAAAAAAATAGGTCTTACGCTAAGTGCTTTTGTATTGCCTTTGGCAATATCTAGTGCGGTTATGGCGTCTTCGGTTGAGCAAACAAAAGGTTCTTTTGTTGATAAATTTCGTCAATTAGACGAAGCGCTTCCTACACCCAACGTTTATCGTAGTGCCGCTGGCGAACCAGGTGAAAAATACTGGCAGCAACGTGTAAACTACGATATTGATGTAAAGCTAGATGAAAAAAAGCACCGTATTACCGGTAGCCAAAGCATTGAATATAAAAATAACTCTCCGCATACACTTAAATATTTATGGTTACAGTTAGATCAAAATATTTTTAAAAGTGATTCTATTGCCGAAACAACTAAAACGTTTAAAAGCACTTTAGAAAGCCTACCAGCTCAAAAGCCTGCTAAATTAAGTTTAGGTGACTTACGCCGTCAGCAATTTATGAGCGACAACGAACTGGGTTATACAATCAGTGGCGTAAAGGATGACGATGGTAAAGAGCTACGCGTAACTGTAGTTGATACTTTAATGCGCATTGATTTAAACGAGCCATTAAAACCAGGTAAAGAAGTAGAATTTAGCATGAACTTTGCCTTCAACATTGTTGAAGAAGATGCTGTAGGTGCACGTTCTGGTTACGAGCACTTTGAAGAAGATGGCAACGACATATTCTTAATTGCTCAGTGGTTCCCTCGCTTAGCGGCTTATACCGATTACGAGGCATGGACAAACAAGCCATTTTTAGGCTCTGGTGAGTTTACGCTTGAGTTTGGTGATTACGATGTTGAGATTACTGTTCCTGCGGATCACATTGTATCGGCAACAGGTAAGCTTGATAACGCGAGCAAAGTACTTACAAGTACTCAGCGCAAACGTTTAAAGCAAGCTGAAACATCTAAGCGTCCTGTATTTATTGTTAACGCAGAAGAAGCGCTAGAAAACGAAAAAGAAGGCACCGACAAAACTAAAACGTGGCACTTTAAAGCACAGAATGTTCGTGACTTTGCTTGGGCGTCGTCTCGTAAGTTTATGTGGGATGCAAAAGGTTATCAACAAGGTGGTGACGTTCAGCCTTTAGTTATGGCAATGTCGTTCTTCCCTAAAGAAGGTGGTGACTTATGGAAAAAGTACTCAACTGAAGCGGTAGTACACACAATGGAAGTGTACTCTAAGTATTCTTTTGATTACCCGTACCCAACTGCACAGTCGGTTAACGGCCCAGTTGGTGGTATGGAATACCCAATGATTACCTTTAACGGTCCGCGTACTAAGTTACAAGATGACGGTACTCGTACTTATTCTCAGGCTGAAAAGCGCTTTTTACTTGGCGTAGTTATTCATGAAGTGGGTCATATTTACTTTCCGATGATTGTGAACTCAGATGAGCGCCAATGGACGTGGATGGATGAAGGCTTAAACAGCTTTTTAGATGGTGTTGCTGGTCGTGAATGGGATCCTACTATTCCTTGGGGTGTTGAGCCTCGCGATATAGTGAGCTACATGAAGTCAGAAGTCCAAGTACCAATTATGACTCAGTCAGACAGCGTATTACGTTTAGGCCCTAATGCTTATACTAAACCTGCCGCAGCCCTTAATATTTTACGTGAAGTAATTTTAGGCCGTGACTTATTCGACTTTGCATTTAAAGAGTATGCTCAGCGCTGGAAATACAAGCGCCCTACCCCAGCCNCACAATGGAAGAAGCCTCTGGTGTTGATTTAGATTGGTTTTGGCGTGGCTGGTTTTACACCACAGACCATGTTGATATCTCTTTAGATAAGGTATATCAACTACGTTTAGACACTAAAAACCCTGATATTGATTACAGCCGTTTACGTGATATTGAAGCAGATAAGCCTACGTCATTATTTGTTGAGCGTAACCGCGCCGAAGGTAAAAAAACATGGGTTGAGCAAAACCCTGATGTTACCGATTTTTATGACGAAAACGACCGCTTTACTGTAACCAATAAAGAACGTAACTCGTACAATAAGTTTTTAAAAGGCTTAGAGCCGTGGGAGCGTAAAACGCTTGAACGTGCTTTAGAAGAAGATAAAAACTACTACGTTATGGAATTTTCAAACCTAGGTGGTTTGGTAATGCCTATATTACTTGAGCTAACATATGAAGATGGCACAACTGAAGAGCGTTATATTCCTGCTGAAATTTGGCGTCGTAATTATAAAAATGTTCAAAAGCTAATTGTTACCGATAAAAACAAACCGCTTGTATCAGTTACTGTAGATCCTAATTGGGAAACTGCGGATGTAGATATTGAAAATAATAACTACCCTCGTCGCATTATTCCTTCACGTATTGAAGTGTTTAAAAAGGAAAAGAGTAAAGCTAAAGTAAGTCGCGATATCATGCAAGATATTAAAACTGAGCTTAAAACTGATGAGAAGAAAGACGAAAAAGATAACGGTGAGGAGCCGCAATAATGCGCTTTTTGCTTATTATTGTTTGCTTTTTAGCTGCTGCGCCGAGTATGGCGCATCAACTAAAATCGTCAGTTACAACCGTGCTTTTTAATAAACGAACGCATAATGTTGAGTTAATGCATCGTTTTTATTTACATGATACCGAACACGCCGTAGGCACATTGTTTAAAGGCAAAATCGATATTATTAGTAATAAAGCCGACCAACAGCGTTTTGCTAAATATGTTGAATCGCATGTTGCTCTACAAACATTAAGTGGTGAGCCTTTACCACTTAGCTTTGTAGGGGCGCAAGTAGATGGTAAGTTTTTTTGGGTTTACCAAGAAGCACCAATTCCTGAAAACATTGAAGGAATTAAAATGAACAATGGCGCGCTTCGTGATTTATGGCCATCTCAGGTAAATATGGTAAACGTTGAGGGCAAAGGTAAGATTAAAACCTTAAACTTTGCACAAGATGATACTTGGCTCGAAGCCCGCTTTGAGCAAAAATAACAGTTAAAACTTCCCCAACCAACGCGCACTGCAGTTAATGTGCGCGTTTTCTTTATACGTTTAAACTGCGTTCATTTTTTATCTGGTATATGTAAATTTACGTAAAAACTGGTAGTTCAATTTGTATATTTACCATTTTTTGCGCATGCTACAACTACCAATTATATTTACTGTATTATCAATAGATTGATAGCAGTCAAATAAATAATTTAAATATAGTTAGTTTCATTTATCCCTTTAGCTATAACTGGCTTGGGCATAAGCAGTAGAGAATTTTATGTTTAAATTTTATTTAGTAATAACTAAATTCAGGGAATGATATGACTACTCAGGTTGAGGCCATTTTTGGAGTGATTTTTGATTTAGATGGAACATTAGTTTCATCCGAACTAGATTTTACATTAATTAAAGCCCAAATAGGTTGCCCTTGCGAGCAAGACTTGCTTGATTACATTGCTCAGTTGCCCTCACCGTATATGCGTGAAGAGGCAATGAATATAGTTCACCAACACGAATTAATAGACGCACAACATGCCAGTATTTTACCTGGGGTGAGTGAAGCTATTAATGCTTTAAAGTCTAAAAATATACCGATGGCAATTGTTACTCGCAATTTTGATAAAGCGGCTGCAATTAAATTACAAAATAACCCACTTCCTATTAGTACAGTTTTAACAAGAAGCGATGCACCTGCAAAACCAGATCCTAGTGCGTTAAATGCTATTGCTACACTTTGGAACATAAATGCCAGAAACTTACTTTATGTAGGAGATTACCTTTACGATATTCAAGCTGCGCATAATGCAAATATGCGTGCATGTTTATACGCTCCAGAGTTAACGCCAGCTTACGCCGATCAGGCCGATTACGTTTTACATGACTTTGCTGACTTAGTGACATTAGTTGAGAGTTATTCTGAAAAAATAGAGTTATGTTAAATAGCATGCCATTTGATTTATTCTGAAATGAGTATGTAGTTATAAAAGTTTTTATTAATCAAGTTTTGCCCATTGCGGAGCTAGCCCAATACGTTTTGAATTGGTAAAATACCGCAAAACGTAACGTATTCATTAGGGGCACAAAATGGGCAGAGCATTTGTAGTTCGTCAAAGTTCTATGATCAAAACAGCCAATGCAAAAACAAAAGTAAACTCAAAGTACGGCAAAGAGATTTACGTTGCAGCAAAAAGTGGTGATCCCGATCCCGAAGTAAACCAAATACTTCGCCGTCTAATCGAAAAAGCTAAAAAAGACCAAGTACCCGCACACGTTATCGAAAAAGCAATTGAAAAAGCAGCCGGTGGCGCAGGAGAAGATTACTCTGTTGCCCGTTATGAAGGCTATGGCCCTGGTAACTGCATGGTTATTGTTGACTGTTTAACTGATAATCCAAACCGTACTATCAAAGATGTACGTTTACCATTTACTAAAACAGACTCAAAAATTGGTACTCCTGGCTGTGTAGCGCATATGTTTGATCATTATGCGGTACTTGGCTTTGCAGGCGATGACGATGAAGTCGTATTAGAAGCATTAATGATGGCTGATGTTGATGTAAGCGATGTTGAAGCCGAGGACGGTAAAATATCGGTATTTGCACCGCCAACAGAATACTTTAAAGCTAAAACTGCCCTTGAAGACGCATTTGAAGTCATTAACTTTGAAGTAGATGAAATTACGTTTATCCCTCAAGTTAATATTGAAATTGAAGACGAAGAAGTTATTGCTAACTTTGATAAGTTTATAAATATGCTTGAAGATTGTGACGATGTACAAAATATTTATCACAATGCCATTGTAAAAAATTAAACGTAAACGTTTAAAAGCTTTAAAAAGCGTGTTTTGTGTATGCAAAACACGCTTTTTTACGTTTGAATAAATGTTAGATATTCATGTGTATTATCTATATACCTTTAAAATGCCTTAAAAGTGCTGTTATTCTAATTTTAGGCGATAAAAAACCAGCTTAAAAGCTGGTTTAGTACTTAATTTTAACTTTGATTAAGCAGTTAAAGCGTATTCGATTTTTGTACTTTATATTTTATACGGTAGCTATGTAGTAGTGGTTCAGTGTAACCACTAGGTTGCGTTACGCCCTCTAAAACCAGTGCAAGTGCAGCTTGAAACGCAATGCTGTTATTGAGGGTTTCTTCGCTTGTTGCCATGGGTGTATACGCAGTGTCATGCTCGTTTTGTCCATCAACCACTTTGGCCATTTTAGCCATGGTTGATTTTATTTGCGCCTGTGAGCACACGCCATTTAGCAGCCAATTAGCCATATGCTGGCTTGAAATACGCAGTGTGGCTCTGTCTTCCATTAGCCCGATATGGTTAATGTCGGGTACTTTTGAGCAGCCAACGCCTTGATCAATCCAGCGTACAACGTAACCTAAAATACCTTGTGCGTTATTTTCTAGCTCACTTTGAATATCTTCTTTTGAAAGCGTTTTAGGGTCTGTCATTAGCGGCGGAGTAAGCAAGTCATTAAGGCTCGCAATAGTACGTTTAGCTATACTTTGCTGCTCAGTAAATACGTTTATATCGTGATAATGCATTGCATGCAGGGTAGCGGCTGTAGGGGAGGGCACCCATGCTGTATTAGCGCCTGATTTAGGATGCGCTTGTTTTTGCTCCAGCATTAATGCCATTTTATCTGGCATTGGCCACATGCCTTTACCTATTTGGGCCTTATGGCTTAAGCCACAAGCAAGGCCAATATCGACATTGCGATCCTCATAAGCTTGTATCCACGGTTGCTGTTTAATCTGTGCTTTTGGAAGCACAACACCCGCTTGCATAGAGGTATGAATTTCATCGCCTGTGCGGTCTAAAAACCCAGTATTTATAAATACAACACGCTCTTTAGCTGCATAAATACAGGCTTTTAGGTTTACAGAAGTACGGCGTTCCTCATCCATAATCCCCATTTTAAGCGTGTTTTTAGGTAAGCTTAGCGCTTCCTCTACTAAGCTAAATAAAGTGTTAGTAAACGCAACCTCTTCAGGGCCATGCATTTTTGGTTTTACTATATTAATACTTTGCGCGCTTGAGTTTTTTATACCTGTTTTTTTATTTAGGTCGTGCAGGGCAGCGGTGGCTGTAAACATCGCATCCATAATGCCTTCAAATACCGGTTGATTAAACACATCGGTAATAGCAGGGTTCGTCATTAAATGGCCAACGTTTCTTACAAACATCATGCTTCGGCCTTTTAAAGTAACGGTGCCGCCGTCAAGTGCGGTGTATGTTTTATCACTTTGCAGGGTACGCTCAACAGTTTTATCGCCTTTTTTAAACGATTCAACTAAGTTACCTTGCATCAACCCAAGCCAATTTTTATAAACTTGTACTTTGTCTTCTGCATCTACCGCAGCTACTGAATCTTCACAATCCATAATGGTGGTAAGCGCGGCCTCTAGCACTACATCTTTTAAGCCTGCTTTATCTGCTTGGCCAATAATGTGGTGGTGATCGATATGTAACTCTATATGTAGGTCATTGTTTTTTAATAACACTACAGTTGGGTTTTGTGCTTCTCCTTGATAACCAATAAGCTGAGATGGGTTAGCTAATGTGGTTTGAGAGCTGTCACGCAAGGTAATTAAAAGTGCGCCATCTACTACTGAGTAATTCGTGCTTTCTATATGGGAGCCATTGGTCAGCGGCAATGCTTTATCTAAAAACTGGCGAGCGTAGGCCATTACCTTAAAACCACGAACAGGGTTGTAGGTATTACCTTTTTCAGCCCCGTCATCTTCGCTTAACACATCAGTACCATATAAGGCGTCGTATAACGAGCCCCAGCGAGCGTTAGCGGCATTAAGAGCAAAGCGTGCATTACTTACAGGCACAACCAACTGAGGGCCTGCTGTAAGGGCCACTTCGGGCTCTACATTTTGGGTTTCAATTTCAAAGTTGGCAGGCTCTTTAACTAAATAGCCAATATCTTGCAAAAAGGCTTGGTATTTAGCGCTATCCCAGGTTTTATTAGCAAGATGGTAGTCGTCTATTTGCTGTTGAAGCAGCTCTCGCTTTTCAAGCAGTGCCTTATTTATAGGGGTAAGTGTTTGAACGATATGTGCAAAACTTTGCCAAAATTGTGACTCACTTAAGTGAGTGCCAGGGAGTAATTGATTTTTAACGAAATCAGCGAGTTGTGTGTCTACGCTGAGTCCTGAATGTGTGAGAGTGTGGGACATAGTTGCCTTCCTTTAAACGGTCGCGATGTTGTTGTGTGCTTGTGCATAAGGCAACAATAACTCAAAAAGGCAATGTTGAGTGCTTTTTAGCCATTCACAAAATGTATAGCCACAATAACAACTATAAATTTACTAAATCTAGAAAAGGAGCCTAATGTTGAATCAAGCGCTACGGAACACACTCCTAGCCACTCTCACAACATTAAAATAATTTATACACTCGTTCGAAGGATTTTATTATGACAACATATCAACGCGAAACAGACACACTTTCTACTCTTTGCCAAACACAAGGCAGCGCATGGAAAGCTATTAACCCTGAATACGCAAGTCGCATGCGTTTACAAAACCGTTTTCGCACAGGGATTGAAATTGCGCAATACACAGCAGACGTAATGCGTGAAGATATGGCTGNNNNAAGCCAGTACACGCAATCTTTAGGCTGTTGGCATGGCTTTACTGCCCAACAAATGATGATGGCTATTAAGCGCCATCAAAAAACAACTAAACGCAGCTATGTATACTTAAGTGGCTGGATGGTTGCAGCGCTTCGCTCTGCATTTGGTCCGCTGCCAGATCAAAGCATGCATGAAAAAACATCGGTACCTGCGCTAATTGAAGAAATTTACACGTTTTTAAAGCAAGCTGATGCACGTGAACTAGATCACTTGTTTAACGACCTAGATGAAGCAAAAGCGAACGGCGGCGATGTTCAAGCTGTTATTGATAAAATAGACAACTTTGAAACCCATGTTGTGCCAATTATTGCTGATATTGATGCCGGTTTTGGTAACGAAGAAGCAACTTACTTACTGGCTAAAAAAATGATTGAAGCCGGTGCATGTGCCATTCAAATAGAAAACCAAGTATCTGACGCCAAACAATGTGGTCACCAAGCGGGTAAAGTGACCGTTCCACACGAAGACTTTTTAGCAAAAATTAACGCAGTACGTTACGCCTTTTTAGAGCTAGGTATTGATAACGGCATTATTGTGGCGCGTACAGATTCATTAGGCGCCAGCCTTACTCAAAAAGTACCTGTGTCGCAAACACCAGGTGATTTAGCAAGCCAATACAATGCATTTTTAGAAACTACGCCAATTAACGGTGTTGATGATTTAAATGAAGGCGATACGGCAATGAAAATTAATGGCCAGTTATGTAAACCAACTCGCCTAGATAACGGTTTATACCAGTTCCGCGAAGGCACTGAAAAAGACCGCGTAGTATTAGATTGTATTACTAGCTTGCAGTCGGGCGCTGATTTACTGTGGATTGAAACAGAAAAACCACATGTTAAACAAATTGCAGAACTGGTGAATCGTGTAAAAGAACAGGTGCCAAATGCAAAACTGGTATACAACAACTCGCCTTCGTTTAACTGGACCCTTAAGTTTCGTGAGCAAGTGTATCAAGAGTGGGAAGAAGCTGGCCGTGACCTTAGTGCTTACCCAGGCCTTGGCGATAATAAAGGCCTTATGGCACCAGAAATGGATGCAACAGAGCTTGCACAAGCAGCCGATTTACTAGTGCAAAACTTCCAGCGCGATGGCGCACGTGAAGCAGGTATTTTCCATCACTTAATTACTCTGCCTACGTACCATACAGCTGCGCTAAGCACTGATATTTTATCAGAAGGTTACTTTGGCGATATGGGTATGCTGGCTTACGTGCGTGATGTACAACGCCAAGAAATTCGCCGCGAGCAAGCTTCTGTTAAGCACCAAGACCTAGCAGGGTCTAACATGGGCGATACACACAAAGAATACTTCTCTGGTGATAACGCGCTAAAAGCCGGTGGTGAAGACAACACCATGAACCAGTTTTAATTCCTAACTAGATAGTGTTACTCAAGGGCCAATAGGCCCTTTTTTATTGTTTTAATTTTTATTTAGATCAGATTTTAACTAACCTGAGCTCTGGTTAAGAGATTTACTAACGTATTAAATCATGGTGATATTTGAATTTTTTCTCTAGCCAGAGATTTTCAGTCAAAACAAGGCGAATTTACGCGTCAATAGCTAGCCTATTGCAAGTAAATTCAACGCAGTTAGGGCTGAAAATAGCTGCTCGAGATAGATTTATTATCCAGAGTTCAGGTTAACCAAATCATGTTGGATCACTATTTAACTACCTGAGTGAATTTACAGATCAGAGTTTAACTAACCTTTCATAAAAGGGCATATTTGGGGTGATTTTGCTGTAAAAAGCGTTTACAACAACTTTAAAAGGCAGGTAAGTGACTGATTTTTGCTTTAATAGACAAACTTAGCGAATTTATAAACCGATTTTTTACTAACTTCTCCGTACGATAAAACAAAATTTTACTAACTGATAGGCTATAAACAGTGACTCAAACCGATTTTTTACCAACTCAAGTTGCAAAAAATGCTATAAACCGAAATTTTACTAACTGAAGTTTTAGCTAAGTCCGATATTTAACTGTCACAGAAGTGTAAAGGGGGTTTACAGTTTGAATACTACGGCGATAAATACAAAAGCCACTTATTTAAAGTGGCTTTTATTTGAGCTATAAATATTATACTAATTTTAGGTTATTTAGTGTGTTTATCAAACCACCATTGAATATAAGCAACTTTGGTCATTAAGTTTGATGGGCGAGCTGTAATACCATGCGATGCATCAGGAATTCGCACCATTGCAGTATCAACGCCTTGTAGTTTTAATGCTTGATAAAACTGTTCAGTTTCTGAAATTGGTGTTCGGTAGTCAGATTCCCCAGTGAGCAACATAGTAGGAGTTTTGACGTTTCCAACATAGCTAATAGGCGAGCGTTTCATGTAATGCTCAATGTGATCCCATGGTTTACCTGGGAACCAATAATCAGCAAAAAACGGGTAAAAATCGGCAGTTAGTACAAAACTGATCCAATTAATAACCGGTTTGGCAACTACAGCCGCAGCAAAGCGATCTGTATGACCCACAATCCATGCAGTTAATACACCGCCACCAGAGCCACCGGTTACAAACAATTTAGACTCGTCAATAAAGCCTTTCGCTATTAGCGCATCAACACCTGTCATTAAGTCGTCAAAATCGTTACTTGGGTAATTGTGATGAATAGTTTGTGCAAACTCTTTACCGTATGAATCACTACCACGTGGGTTCATGTATAAAACGATATTGCCTTTGGCTGCAAAAAGTTGAATTTCAGCGCTAAAATGTGGGCCATAATTAGCGACAGGGCCGCCGTGTATTTCTAGTATTAGCGGATATTTTTTACTGCTATCAAATTCTGGTGGGTAAGCAACCCAACCTTGAATAGGTAACTCATCGTGACTTGATTTAACCCAAATTTCTTCCACTTTAGCCAAAGCTTTGTCGCCCAGTGCATCTGCATTAAGGGTAGTTAAACGCTGCGCTTTACCGCGTTTAATTGTTGCTATATCAGCAGGGCGCTGAGTATCGGCAAGGGTAAAGGCTACTTCGCCATCTTCGCTTACATCAAAGTCGCCACCAGAATAAGGGCGTCCAAAGGCAACGCTGCCAATTTGGGTTGTTATTATTTTTCGCTTGCCACTGCGTGGTTGATAGGCGAGGGCGGTTTGACCTTTATCGGCGTAACTAAAGTACACACCTTTTGAATTGGCACTCCATTTTATTTGACCTACGCTTCTATCAAAATTTGGCGTTAAGCTAGTTGTGTTACCTGTTTTTAAATCACGAATGTAAAGTTGAGCATTTTCGTAGTTAGTGCGTTTATCATCGTAACCTGTGTACACTAAGTAACGACCATCGGGCGATACTTTAGGCTGCTCATCAGGACCATTTCGATCAGTAATTTCAGTTATATTTTGCGAGGCCAAATCGAGTTTATAAATTTCACTATTTGTGGGTTTTAGCTGGTTGTTTGTGTGCCTGTTCGCAGAAAAATAAAGTGATTTACCGTCTTTACTAAAACTTACATCGCCCGCGTTATCAAATTCATCATCAGTGAGTTGTTTAGCATTACCTCCGTTAGCATCTATGGAAAATAATTGGCTAAAACCTTTTTGTGTGTAACCGCCACCATCTGAACGGTAATACACATCATCAATAAATTTGGCGGGCTTTGCCCAGGTTGCGCCTTTTGGTTTACCTGGTAAGCTCACTGGCGCTGAATTAGCGCTTGGGACAAACATGCTAAATATTAATTGGTTAGAATCAGGGCTCCATGTAATCGAACGTGGACTACTCGTTAAGTTACTAATTTTTGCCATAGCACCTGTTTTAAGCCATTTAATATATATTTGGCTGCTGCCATCGCGGGTTGATATAAACGCAAGGCGTTGACCATCAGGAGAGAGTACTGGCGAATAATCCATATGTACGCCAGAGGTTAGCGGCTGCATTTGTTTGGTTTTGTAATCAACAGACCAAATATTACCAACTTTGCGATCTGTTTTTATATCCATTCGGTTACGCACAAAATAAACAGTTTTACCGTCTTCGGTTATATCTATTTGATTAGCATATTCTAAATTAAACACGTCTTGCAGTTGTAGTGTATTTGTTTCAGCGTAGGCTAAATTGCTACAGCCTAAAATGAGGCTAAGTGTTAAAAGCTTTTTCATTTTTATCCCTGTTGTTACTTTTTTTAATTTGCTAAGTAGTTATATGTTAGGGATTATTAAATTAACAGTAGGATGCGATGAAGCTCTTATTTAAATCTATGAGTTAAAGCTGTAAAGGGGGTTTACAGCTTCTATTTGTGGTTGTGTAAAAGTGTTTAGTTAGCTGAGTTACACAGGGCTTTTATGTCTTTTATAAGCGCTATGCCATCAGCGTTGTCGCCATGTACGCATAAGCTATGGGCGTTGAGCGTTAGTTTTTTTCCAGTTTGTGTTGTCACGCTGCCATCGGATAAAAGCTGAGTTACTTGTTTTAGTAATGCAGCTTTGTTGTGAACGCTACCCTCAAGTGTTCGTGACACTAAATGCCCGTCGTCGGTGTACTGCCTATCGGCAAATGCCTCAAGTATTAGATCAACTCCTGAATCTTTAGCTATTTGAATGTACTTATTGGCATTTTTAGTCGCTAAAATCATTAGCTTTAAATCTATTGGGTAGCTGGCGATTGCATTTATAACGGTTTGTAATATTTGATCATTTGCCATCATGTCGTTATAAAGTGCGCCGTGGGGTTTTACATAGCTAAGTGTTAAACCTTGTACTTTTGCCATCCCCTCAATAGCGGCTATTTGATAGTGCAGGCAATTTGTAAGCTCTTTTTCGCTAAGTACCATTGAGCGTCTACCAAAGCCCTGCTTGTCTGGGTAGCTTGGGTGAGCACCAATTTGTACGTTATGTTGTTTGGCAAGTACAAGAGTGTTTGCCATTACGTCGGCGTCACCTGCATGAAACCCACACGCAATGTTAGCCATATCAATATGTGGCATAACGTCATCGTCTAGCCCCATTTTCCACGCGCCAAAGCTTTCGCCTAAGTCACAATTGAGCTTCATATTAGTGCACCTTTTGCGGTTTTATTGTGACAGGTAATACGCCGTTAGCCGGTGCTTCTCCTAGTAACACTTTTGCAAGTGCGGTAAAAGCAGGACCAGACACAATATCGTTTTTATCTATATCAATATTATATGCATACGATGCAAGTACGGCATTTGCATAATCGCCAAATTTAGCAATGTCATAAGGTGCTCTTAGGCTTATAAATACAGTGCTTTTATTACTCTGCTTTGCCACTTTTAATAATGACTCAAGTGCTTTTGGCTGCTCTGCATTATTAAGTGCAAAATTTGAATCATCTTTTAAATCATCCATACCGCCAATTTCGACCGCACTTTGATTAGGCGTTGCATTACCGGCGATAACTACATCAGCAGCCTGTATTTGTGCTTTTGCATGTGCTGGATTAAACCCTTGTAAACTACTACAGCTATAGTTAAGTTTCTGCTGGCTGATAGCTTCAATCGCTTGCTGCATTGCCATACATTTACGCGTGTCGGGCATAATAATATGAATATTACTTCCTGCTTTTAAATTAAGCGGCAAAGTACTGTTATTATTTTTAACCTGCGTTATTGCCTCTACAGCAAGCTGCGCTTCTATTTCGCGATGTGCTGCACTGCCAATTGTTTGCTTTGCATTTATGAGCGCGGTAATAGGTTCAAAATTAGTGCTTAATCTAAATTTATTTTTTAGCGTAATTATACGCTGTGCCGATTGTGCTATTTCTTGCTCATCAAGTTGGTTTGATTTAACCGCTGCAACAAGATCTTTAATAAGATCATCGAGTTTATTTAAATCATCTGGTGTTCTAATTTCAATAGGCATTAGGGCAATGTCAGCTCCAGCGACAAATGTATTTATTACCGCTTGAGTTGGTGTGAAGAAGTTACTAATACCAGCCATATCAAGCGCATCAGTTACTACAACTCCTTGGTAATTAAGCTCGCCACGTAAAATATCAGTAATGATTGCGCGCGACATTGTTGCTGGTTTTACCATAGTTTTGCCATTAACACTTATAAACGTTGTGCTATCAAGCGCTGGGTATTGAATATGCGCCGTCATTATCATACCTGGGTTTTGCTTGGCGATAATGTGTTTAAACGGTGCTAGGTCTTGCTCGTAAATAACTTCTTTTGCATGGTTTACTTTAGGCAAGCCTGTATGGCTATCTACGTTTGTATCGCCGTGACCCGGAAAGTGCTTTAACGAGGTAATCACGCCATTGCTTTCAAATCCTGCAACCTGTGCGGCGCCCAATTTACTCACTAATGCTGGGTTTTCACCAAACGAGCGTACGTTAATAACTGGGTTGTCGGGGTTCATGTTTACATCAACCGTGGGCGCGTAGTTTACATTTATACCCAGCGAGTTTAGTTCTTTAGCTATAACTGTTGCTGTTTTTGTCGCAAAGCTTATACCGTGTTTTTTGTAGGTTGCGCCAATCGACATATTACCGGTAAATGAGGTGGCAACATCGCGTGGTAAACGCGCTACACGTCCGCCTTCTTGATCTATTGATATAAATAGCGGCAGCTTACTACTAGACTTACTTGCTGCCGACTGCAATTGGCTATTAAGCGTAATTGTTTGCTCTATCGATTGAGTGTTTTCAGAAAATAAAATTACCCCACCAATATCGTATTTTGCAATAGCGGTAGCGAGTTCATTAGGTAACTCGGTCATTGGAGTTCGGCATTTATTACATACTCCTTGCTGGCAGAAGTAACGAAAGTCGAGTATTAGCTTTTGCCCAAGTTGTTGTTCAAGAGAAAGCACGGGTTTAGCAAGCGAGGATTGTAATGGCATTAAGCACCCAGATAAAAAAACGATAGACGATACAATACACTTATTTAGCAAAACACACTCCAAAGCTAAAAAGTAGATAAGTGTAAGCAGCTTAACTACTTTTTGAGGTAACTGCAAAAGAAGGATTTTTTGCAGAGGAACCAATAACGTATTGTAAAAGTTAAAGAAAATTTATAATTTTGCTATTAGCGAAAAGTTATATTTAGTTATATTTTTTGTGGCTTTGTTAATATTAGATAATAAATTTTCAAGAGGGTATAATTGCGGGCTTTATATACAATTACAGGTTCGGGTACTGAATACCTGTACTTAGGATGGCATGCGTTTGCGAAAAAAATTATTAACGGCCTTAAATCTTCGATTTCTTATTTTGCTTTTAGCGATTACGGCTTCCATTAGTACTTTAGTAAGTAGCTTTTATTCTACCTACCAAGTACAAAAAGAGCAGTTAACAGCTTACACGCTAAAAAGTAACTATGCTTATGCCAATAAACTGGCATCAGCAACAGATAATTTTTTAGAATCCGCAATGCAACAACTGGCCTATTCAGCTAAAAAAATAGAGCAAAGAGTTGATGATGAAGATTTATTAAACCAAGAATCGACCCGCTTACACTTACAAACGAATAGCTTTAACTCAGTTGTAATTAATAAGCATAGTGTTGTTGTCGCAACCTCTCCTAGATTTCCGCAACTTATTGGTGAATCAATCCACTCACCCGGCGCTGTACAAGCGCTACAAGAAAAAAGACCATTAATCAGCGCGCCTTATATGTCGGCTGCTGGGAACTTTATTGTTTTTATTTCTCATCCTTTGTTTAATCAAAGTGGAGATTACCTTGGTTATATTGGTGGCTCCCTTTATCTAAAGGAGCGTAATATTTTAAATAGCTTGTTAGAGCAGCATTATTATGAGGGTGGAACATATATTTATGTGGTCGATGCCAGTAGGCGAATTCTCTATCACCCAGATCAGGCACTAATAGGGACAGTCGTCACAAATAATTCAATCACTAATAATATGATTACAGGCCAAAGCGGTACTTCTATTGTTAAAAATAGCCAAGAGATAGAAATGCTAGCAGGCTTTTCCTCCGTGCCTAAAGCAAAATGGGTAATTGTCGCTCAGCGGCCTGTAAGAGCAACGCTTTCGTCACTTGATTTACTCATAACTGAAGTAATAAAACGTACATTACCGATGGCTGTTATTACGTTTCTTTTAATCGGTTTTTTTGCTCACTTTATTTCCAGGCCTTTAAAACAACTAGCAGACAAAGCAAATACACTTGACGATCCAACAAGTATTGAAGAGCTAAAAAGTGTTAAATCTTGGTACTTTGAAAGCCAAAGACTAAAAATTGCAATGCTCAATGGAGTTAATACTTTGCAAATGCAGATAGGTCAGCTTCGTCATGATGCGCAAACAGATCCCCTAACTGATACTCATAACCGTAGGAGTTTAAACGGTTTATCAAACCAATTGATGTTTAAGCAAACTCCATTTGCTATTTTAGAGATAGACATCGATTTCTTTAAGCGAGTTAACGATACCTTTGGCCATGATAAAGGAGATGAAGCTCTTAAATCGCTTACTGATATTATCAAAAAATTATCTCGAAAAGACGATATCGTAGCACGTATAGGTGGTGAAGAATTTGTACTTGTCTTGCCTAATGAAAACAGCCAAAGTGCGCTCAAAATAGCAGAGCGACTACGTAAAACTGTTGAGTCTACAAATATGGAAACTATCGGCTTTATAACAATTTCTATTGGTATTGCAACTTGGCCTGATCACAGCAACGACATAGACCAAGTTTACAAATGTGCAGACAAAGCACTTTACCATGCGAAAGAAAATGGCCGAAATCAGTGCATTGTTGCTGATTAATAGTGTGTTTCGATAGGTGAATAGTTAATTGCAATTTCTACATTGCTCACTGAGCTATAGCTGTTTAGAGCACTAGACAATTGTGCAATATCAACATCCTTTTCAACAAGTAATGTGTAATTGTGAGCTGTTGACTTGACTAACTCATAATTATTTTTTAACTCATCAGGCACAGAATCGGTATTTAATGTAATTGTAAGAGTACCTGTTACTACCCCTTTTTGTTTTAAGTTCTGATTATAAATAACGTCGCCTTTAAATAACTGCTCAGAGTTAAAGATAAGTTTATCACCCGATGAATTTATGCTTTTAGATGCATTTTTAATAACACCTTGACTACTTTCTTTTTTAGGGAAAATAGTGTCACTTTTCTGGTTCTTAGATGATTCTTTTATAATGATTTCTGCTGTTTTAGGTTGTGCCTGAGAGTTGTTAACCTCTGTTTTTTCACTGTTATTACATGCAGATAGTAATAAAACTGCAATTATTGGCACTGCACTTGTAAAAATTATTTTTTGCATTCGTTTACCTTTGTTTACTTTTCTTTAAATTTAAAGCTATTCAGCCTTATTCAAGTCTGTATATTAACAACTTAACTAGGCGTTTACATAAAATAATCAATTTAAAAACATTAAGTGTTTAAACATAATAAACACAAACAGGTGGATACATGTCTCAATTTAAGTTAACAACTATTGCCATGGTTGTAGCATCAACATTAGCAGCAGGTGAGCTAACGGCCGCTGAACAAACTCGATTTTATGATGTAAGTGCTACAAATGCAGTTACTCAGGGTACTTCTTTAGCTGCTGTTCAGCAGAGAACCTTAGCGGAACGCGCCACTGTATCGGGTCAAAAATCTATTTACGATGCACAAATGGGTAAAGCAACATTTTTATGGCAAGCAATAGGTCAGCGTAAGCCTGACATGGATTTAATCGCACCTGATAACCGTAATCAATATGCTGCTGACTTTTATATTGAAACTTTAACAGGTATTAGTAATCGTAAAGCAACAGCATCTTCTGCTGTTATGGTTGATTTATCAGAGCAAAAACGCGGTTCTATTAGTGCAAAATACAAACAACAAGTAAACGGTGTTGAAGTTTTTAACCGCGAATACAACTTGTTAATGGATAAAGAGTACAACCTAGTAGCAAGTTCGGGTTATTTTGCTGATACGTCGTCATCTAAAAATAAACTTGCTGCGTTAACTGGTTTTGTAAGCTCTGAGCAAAGTATAAGAAAAGCATTTAGTGAATTAGCAAATATTGATGTCTCACTTCGTAAAATTGGTAACGAAGGTGGATATGCAAAATATGAGGCTAAATCATTAGATGATTCTAAGATTGTTTTAGGTACACCACGTGCAAAAGAAGTGTTTTTTGAAGTTGCAGGCGAGCTTAAATCAGCTTACTACATTGAAGTAGAAGTAGCAGAAGCAGGCTCTTTAGAAAGTGACTACTTTAGCTACGTAGTAGATTCAAATAACAGCAAAGTATATTTTGCGAAAGATTTGAAATCTCATGCAGCTGACTTTAATTACCGTGTTTACGCTAACCAAGATGGCTACCCAATGGAAAGCCCGCACGGTGATGTAATTCCTGCAGATGGCCCAGGACAAGTAGACGAGACTGAGATTTTAGACGCGCCAATGGTATCTCTATCTTACTACAGCAAACTAAGCACAATGGACCCATGGTTAGCTGATGACGCAACAACAACATCAGGTAATAACGTATTTGCTTACGCAGATGTGGTTGCACCTCAAGACTTTAGTGAAGGTGACTTTACCGCTGAAACAACAGCAGATTTCACATTTGACTACCCTTATCGAGTAGATGAAGTCGCAAATAGCTACGCAAACCGTAAAGCGGCTATTGTTAACTTGTTTTACATGAATAACTTTTTACATGATTTTTTCTATGACCATGGCTTTGATGAAACGTCAAATGTAGCGCAGGTATCTAACTTTGGTCGTGGCGGCGTAGAAGGTGACCCGATTGAAGCACAGGCTCAAGATAACTCAGGTCGTAATAACGCAAATATGTCTACGCCAGCTGATGGTGCTAGCCCACGTATGCAAATGTACTTGTACAACAGTAAAGATGCCACTGTTGGTGTAGATTTTGGTATTACAGTAACTTCACATGACTCTTTAGGCCTTTTAGCTTCAACAAAAGAATCTGGCTTTGGTAAATACCAATTCAGTGATGTGGCTGCAGAAGTTGTCCGTTTAGATGATGGAAATACAGTAGATTCAACAAGTATTAATGATGGTTGTGAGCCTGCTATAAATGCTGCTGAACTAGCAGGGAAAATTGCAATTGTAGACCGTGGTTCATGTGCTTTTACGATTAAAGTAAAAAATGCACAAGATGCAGGTGCAATAGCAACTATCGTTGTTAATAATGACCCAGATACGGCAGAACCGGCACCAATGGGCGGTGAAGACGATACTGTAACCATTCCAAATATGGGTTTAAATTACGCTGATGGTCATGCAATGTATGACCTAATTGATGCTGGTGAAGTTGTTACTGTAGACATGTTTACCAAAGCAACATTAAAAGATGGTACGTTTGATAATGGTATTATTGCTCATGAATGGGGTCACTACATTAGTAACCGTTTAGTCGGTAATTCATCAGGCCTTATTAACTTCCAAGGCCGCGCAATGGGCGAAGGCTGGGGCGATTTCCACTCATTAATGTTTATCGCTAAAGAAAGCGATATAAATATTACAGGTAACGATAAGTTCCAAAAAGCATATGGTAGCGGCACATTTGTAGAAGACTTCTACTTCGGTATTCGTCGTCTTCCTTATTCAACTGATACAGATGTAAATGCATTGTCGTTCCGCCATATTACTGAAAATGCTGGTGCTGATATTGGTATATCACCAACAAGCGTGGCTTCTCCTCATGCTGCCGGCGAAATTTGGGCAACTGTATTATGGGAAAACTACGTAGCGCTTATCAACGAGCATGGCTTTAATGAAGCACAAACTCGAATGGCAGATTACTTAGTTGCAGGTTACAAATTAACACCTATAGCACCAACCTACACTGAAGCACGTGATGCTATTTTAGCTGCTGCCTATGCAGTAGACCCTGCTGATTACAAGTTAATGGTAGGTGCATTTGCTAAACGTGGTATGGGTCTTGGCGCAGTATCGCCAGATCGTTTCAGTAATGACCTTACTGGTGTGGTTGAATCAGATAAAACACAGCTTTCTAGCTATGCATTTGCAAGTGCTGACTTAAACAACATGTACAATGGTACAGAGCTTGGTTTTTGTACTAACGACAATATTTTAGATAAAGGCGAAACGAGTACGGTTAGCGTAACAATTACTAACCGTGGTAGTGAAGTACTTAGTGGTACAACAGCGCAACTGACAGTTATAAGCGATCATGATGTAACATTTGAAAATGATGGTTTACTTACTTTTGGTGAAGTTCAACCGTACGAAGCAATAACTAGTAACGATATTAAAGTTACTTTGAACGAAGCGGGTACAGCTGAAACACTAGAAATTGAAGTCACATTCCCTGAAATTGAAACGGACGATGATATCGTTGAAGCACTTGATCAAACACTTACGTTTGAAGTAAATATGGGCTTTAAGTCAGAAATACCTGTTGGAGCTGTAGTTTCAGATGATATGGAAGTAGCAAGTTCATCACTATTAGATTTAAAAGAAAACGTAATGTTTGGCGGTGACTTAGCTGTTGGCACTCAGGTTATGGATAATAGTGGTAATATTGCCTTCTTTGAACAAGGTGGGTTTGAGCTAGGCACACAGGCAATGCGCCTTGTAAATAATGGCTTCCAATCAGATGTAGCAATAGAGAGTAAGCCATTCGAAGTTGGTTACTCAGGCGACTTTGAAATCTCGTTTTGGCATTTCTATAGTATTGAGCAAAACTGGGATGGTGGTGTTGTAGAAGTTAGTGTTAATGGCGGTGACTGGGTTGATGCCACTGAAATTGGCGGCACATTTGATGTTGGCTATGACGCTGTTCTAATCGAAAACGATTCTCAAGAGCTTCAAGAACGTGAAACATACACAGGTAATAACGTACAAGATAGTGGCGCGTATGGTAATTATGAAACTATCAACTTTGGTGATGCCCTAAACGGCAACTTAGTAAAAGTACGCTTTAGAATTTCATCAGATGGCGCAGTAAGTGATTTAGGTTGGTGGATTGATAACCTAACTATGTCTAACGTTTTATCTCCTGTATTTTCTGAGCTTGTAGCGGGTGATTCGCTAGCATGTGATAACGCAGCCCCACTTGTTTTAGTCGAAAGTGCATCAGCGGAAATTACTGAATCTGCTACAGGAACTATTACAGCAACAGCGTCAGATCGCAATGGTCAAACACTAACTTATGCTTGGACTCAGGTTAGCGGTAGTGCTGCTACGCTCACAGGTACCGACACTGCAACTTTGAGCTTCACACCTGCAGCTATTACTGCAGATGAAGAGCTTGTTTTTGAAGTTGCCGTAAGTGATGGTGTAACAACTGTGACTCAACAAAGTACTGTAATGGTAAAAAATGAAGCGGTAGCAACTGTGCCTGTAACAGAATCAAAATCTAGCGGTGGTGGTAGTTTTGGCTTTATAGCTTTATTACTTACTCCATTAGTATGGTTTAATAGACGTCGCAAAAACGTTAGTAAATAAGTTTAAATAACATCCGTCAACTCTAAGCACATGACGGTTTTAATGAAAGGCCAGTAGCGTTTGCATCTGGCCTTTTTTATACACTTAGTTTGATGTTTTTAGTCCTGAGCACAGTAAATACATAGACCAAGTTTAAAAATGTGCTGGTAAAGCACTTTACCATGCAAAAGAGCATGGCCGTAATCAGTGCATTGTTGCTGATATTAGCTAACCACTGCTTAGCTAAGTAATACTTTACATTGAACTTAAATTGATAAATTCTCTACAAAGAGTGCATGAGTTTATTAAGCCAGCCATCAGCTTTTGATGGTTTGTAAATCATTACTATGTCTTCGCTGTAGCGACTGTTAACCCCCTTTACAGTTAATTTTTTAAGCCCTAAATCATCAATCACGAAATTTGGTAAATATGCCAACGCCAAGCCACTTTGTATCACCTCTATTAATGCACTGTAATCGCTACATCTAAATACAATATTGCGCGGGGCTATTTCATCTTGCCAACCGTCGGAGCCAATACCTTGTTCAAGGCCGCACAGTGGTGAAAACAACGGGCATGCAAAAGACAACTGTAGTAATTGGTTTTTATTGAGTGTTAAAAAGCCTTTTTGTACTAGCTGATGTGAAGGAGACGCAGCTACACTAAACTCAGTATTAAATACGTCAACCGCCACTAAATTAGTATGTGAGCTGTTGTTTAATGCCTCGCGAGTAACTAGCGCAATATGCGCCGAACCTGATGCAACTTGGCTTATGGCTTCACCTTCAAATACATTATTAATACGTACCGAGCAGGGCAGGTGGCTAAGTGGTGTAAGCAGCCTCTTTAAACCACTTTTAAGTAAAATAGCAGGGCCTGCAATTACTGCATTAAATTTATGATTATCGCTTTTAAAGCGGCTAGTGAGCTGTTGGTAGTTATGAACTAAATCGCTACTGTGCTTAACAAACTCTTTGCCTTTATCATTAAGTACTAAGGTTTTACCCACACGATTGAATAGTTTAGTGGCTAAGCTTGCCTCAACTTTTTTTAGGGTTTTAGAAAGCGCACCAGCGGTAACATTAAAATGCTTAGCGGTTGTGTGCAGGTTTTGCGAACCCGCCACGTGAATTACTTTTTCAATGTCATCTAAATGCATAGCGCCAAACCGTATTGATTAAAAGGAAACAACTAACAACTTATTATCGATTATTTATACATAAAAATCAGCTTATAGTAGCGCTATATTAATTTGGAGCATAAACATGAAACACATACTGTTATTTTTTATTTTGTTTTCAACAACAGTTTTAGCAAACACTCCCCTACACAATTCACAAAATACGCATAAGAGCCACAGCTATGTAGGGCTTCATGGCATGGCGCTTATATTAGCAAACGATAAAGTGCTTGCCAGTCACATGCCTTTATATGCCACTCCCCACGACTACCAAATAGTGTATGAAGTAACTACAAGTGATACCCACTTAAAAATAATCAAAGATGCTTTAAGAAAAGCAGCAAACGAGCAAAGCCAGATCACTATTTTACCAAGTAAGTTTAACCTAAACTTATTAATAAATAAGAAGACACCCATTTTAAATACCACTGTGTTTAATGGTCATTTTGAACGCGGAGGTACGGCCCTGTTTTCGACAAAGCTGACTTTTAAAAACCCGTTATATGTAAAAAAACTCGCTATTACACAACCCGTAAAAGCAGAGTTTGATTTAATAAAGGTATCAGCAGGGCAGGGGGTGGTAATTCATAAAATACAAAGTAAACCAAGCTATGACTCGTTAAGCTTAGTGTCGCTTATTAAGGGGAAGTATAACGGGGAATTAGAGTGCGACAGCGCAATAAATACAACGCTTGCAAGTAAGCTAACGGCGTGCTTTAAAAACGCCCCCAGCTATTTAGAAACAAAAGATTTTGCGATTAATTAATTCATAAATAACGGCGATTTTAGCTTTAAAAGTGCTGTTTATATAAAGTGTTAATGGGCATTAAGTATGTAGAGGTGTACCTGAATATACTCACCATTAAGTAATTTGACTTGAGTAAATATGTGGCAGGCAAACGCTGCATACCCATGCAGCGTTTACTGCCATTTGTTTAGCCCTAATTAAAACTGATAGCTTACCCTTGCTGAAAAGTTACGCCCAGGTTGGGTGTATTGGCTAAAATCAACACTTTGCGATTGACCTGCAATCAACTCAAAAGGTACATATTCTTTATCGAGCAAGTTAAGTACACCTACATTTAGCTGCCACGCTTGCCATTCGTAGTTTGCGTATAAATCAACAACCACGTAACCATGCCCTTGCGTAGTTTTATCATCGTTTGCATCAAGTACTACATCCGATTGCGATTTAGCTAAACGCAACGCAGCGGTCCAGTTAATATTACCCAGCTCTGTACTTAACAATATTGAGCCATTTAACGGGCTAATGCTGGTAAGTGGCTGATCGGTTTCTTTGTTTTCACCATCAACGTAAGCTACGTTTGCCTCAAGTAGTATATTTTCAGCGACATACATGGCAATTCCGGCTTCTACACCGCTTATTTGTGTTTCGCTAATATTTTGATATTGATACAGCGTTTTGTTTACGCCAGGAATGTACGTTGGCTCAACACCCACTACGGCGGTTTCAATAAAATCATCGAATGCTGCATAAAAAGCACTTAAGTTTACGCTAATATCGCTGCTGGCGTATCTTAGTCCAAGCTCAAACGAGTCACTGCTTTCTGGGTCTAAATCGGCGTTTGGTAATATTTGATAAAACGGCTCAACGCCGTGGCTTTGATAGGCTTGGTCGTGTGGTGGTATTTTAAAGCCTCGTACGTATTGCCCGTACCACGATAAGTTATCATCCACTTGGTATATAACACCTAGCTTAGGCGAGAAAGCAGATTCGGTAATATCATCAAGCTGCGCATCAGCGTAAAGCTCATCACTTTTAGCTTCTAGGATGTAGTAATCATATCGCACGCCTGCAATAACCGACCAGGCACTGTTTTTAAACGAAATACTGTCTTGTACATAAGCGCCAATTAAAGAGGTGTCAGCCCCCGGGAATGCTTTTTGTTTTTGGTCTGTAAAATCAACCGTGCCATCAGCTAAAACACGTGTTTTTAAACGTGGGCGAGTGGTGTCGTATAAGTCGATATCAACTCCGTATACCACTTCGTGATCGGTGGTTTCTCCTTTAAGCTCTTTATTAAATATCGCTTTTACACCTAAAATATTTTGCTCAAAGCGATAGTCGTTATAATCGGTGTAGGTGCTTGCGCCACTAATTTGATCGCTTTGCTGCTCGTAACTACTATAAGACACTTGCCCATACCACTTATCGAACGCGGCTGTTGCTACCTCAGAATGGTAATCTAGCGCCAGTGACCAACTCGTGTCGTCTTCTTCGGTTTCTTGAATGGCGGGAGTTATTTCTTGCTCAATTGTTTGATTAAAGTAATCAAGGGTGTATTTAAGTGTGCGTTTTTCATCAAGCTGTTGCTCAAATTTAACTAATAAAGCATCCGACTTAGCATCATAACCGGGTAAGTTTTCGTCATAGTTTTGTACTTCTTCGCTGTCGCGGTGGCTATACACGGCGCTTACTGCAAAGTCGCCTAAGTCTTTTGCAGCAGTAATATCGGCGGCTACTTGATTACTTTGACCTTGATACCCAAGCGCCATTTTTACAAAGCTGCTGTTATTTTTTAAATAATCACTAGGATCTTTAGTGGTTATAACCACAATGCCACCAAGTGCATCAGAGCCATATAATGACGATGCAGCACCTTTGGCTACTTCTACTTGTTTTACACCTGCTACGTCAAAATAATTACGGCCAACTAAATAGCCCCCTCCACCTGCATAACCATCGTTGGTGCGTCGGCCATCTTTTATAAATACAACCCGGTTACCACCAACACCACGTACTGTAAGTGTTTGCGCGCCTGCGCCACTGCCTGTCGTTGCAATGCTTGGGTCGTACTTAAACATGGTTTGTAAATCTACAGCTAGCTGACGCTCTATGTCTTGCTCGGTAATAACAGTAACTGAGCCTGTAACATCTTTAAGCTTTTGCTCAAAGCGCGAGCCACTTACAACAATATGATCGTCAATTATGTTTTCGGCAATGGCAGTGCCCGAGCCAAGTAGTAAGGTTGCTATAGCAGTAAATCTAAACGCAGAGGGATTCATTTTAACTCCAAATGATAATAGTTATTATTTATGGCGGAGATGTTACAACTAAGTCAAATTAAGATCAATTAATTATGATAATCATTTTCATTTATATTTAACTGGTTATAATAGCCAAAAAATAAAACCGGAGTGTGTAATGAAATACCTATTTATATTGTTTGCTTTAATGGCCCAATCTGCACTTGCACAAGAGCGCGTTATTAGCGCTGGCGGCACCCTTACTGAAATAATTTATGCGCTAGGCAAACAAAATACCCTTGTAGCTGTTGATCAATCGAGCATGTACCCGCACCAAGCCACGCAATTACCGCAAGTGGGCTATTATCGCGATTTAGCTGCAGAAGGCGTACTTTCAATGCGTCCAACCACCTTGTTAGCGCTTGAAGGCGCAGGGCGAAGCCAAGCACTTAAGCAAATTGAGGCAACAGGGGTTAAGCTAATTCATTATAAAAAGCCGACCTCAGTTAACGAGCTACTTGAGCTTATAAAACGCCTTGGTACCGACTTAAACGCCAAGCAAAAAGCACAAACACTTATTACACACATTACAAAATCGTTACCTGAAAAAGCAAAAGCGCAAACACACAGCGCGCTATTTTTACTCTCAGCTAATGAGCGCGGGCTTATTGCAGCCGGGCAAGAAACCGTCCCTAATTTATTATTTAGCTATGCAGGCATTACCAATATAGGCGCTACGCATTCAGGCTTTAAAGCAATTAACACCGAAGTACTTGCTATAAATCAGCCCGACTTTTTAGTAGCCCCAGCCCATGTTGTACACAGCCTTGGCGGTAAGCAGGCTTTTTGTGAGCAACCTACACTACGCTTATTAAAAGCGGCGCAAACCTGTAACTTACTTGTAATGGATAGCCTACTTTCGCTTGGCATGTCGCCACGTATTGCCACAGCAATTAATGAGCTTAACGAGTACAAAGCCCACTTATGAACACCCTAACATTGAGCCGTTTTAACCCTGTAACACTTAGCCAAACCCATAAATGGATGCTATTAGCCTCTGTGTGTATTTTTGCTTTGGCGCTACTTAGCATAGGGTATGGGCCAGCAGGGTGGGATTGGCGTTTAGCCATTGCTTGGCTTGCACCCGAGCGCTTTAATCAGTTTGATGCGCTGCAAATAAATGTCGTAATGCAAATACGTTTGCCACGCTTTGTGCTTGCAGTGCTTGTAGGGTTGGTGCTTGCCCAAACAGGCGCGTCAACGCAAGCGCTGTGCCGCAACCCATTGGCCGATCCATCTATTATTGGCATTAGTGCGGGTGCGGCTATGGTTGCTGTGGCGTTTATAGCACTTAGCGCGCAGTTTAATTTTAACGCGCAGTTGTATTTACCTTATGCCTCTTTTTTAGGGGCGCTTGGTGTTACCTCGCTGGTATATTTTATTGCCAAGCAGCAAGGGCAAATTAATATCACCACACTTATATTAGTGGGGGTGGCTATTAACGCGTTAGCATTTGCGGTTATTGGGCTACTGAGCTTTTTTGCCGACGATAGCGCGCTACGATTAATAAATTACTGGACCATGGGCTCATTAGGCGGAGCAAGCTGGAGCACGATTATTCAAGCTGCGCCGTTACTGTTTATCAGCCTAATTGGCCTGTGGCGGTTAAAAGAGCCCATGAACTTACTCCTTATTGGCGAGTCACAAGCTCAGTACCTAGGGGTAGACACCAACAAGCTCAAACTATATGTAATTATACTTGTTGCACTAGGAGTAGGGGCGGTTGTGGCACTTACCGGCTTAATAGGGTTTGTTGGATTGGTAGTCCCGCATATTGCCCGATTAATGGTGGGGCCGCATTTACGTAATATGCTGCCGCTTTGTATGCTAATTGGCGTAGTGGTATTGCTACTTTCTGACTGGCTAGCACGCATTGCCATAATGCCATCAGAGCTACCCATTGGAATTATTACTGCATTATTGGGTGCGCCATTGTTTATTTATTTAATAGTGAAAAATAAGCGAGGTTGGTCATGATCACGTTTAACAATCTAAGCGTTGGCTTTGATAATCACAGCGTTTTAAACGCTATTAATGGCAGCGCTAAACAAGGGCAACTTGTAGCACTACTTGGTGAAAATGGCGCAGGTAAATCTACCTTGCTGCATACCTTAGCAGGTATGCACTCCTTTACAGGCAGTGTACTTTTTAATGCTAAGCCGCTGGCTGCTCACGCTAAAAAAAGCCTAGCCACACAGCGTGCAGTAATGATGCAAGCTAACCACGTCGGGTTTGATTTTACAGTATTTGAGCTTATTGCCATGGGCCGCTACCCGTATGTAGAGTCATTAAAAATGCAAAGCGAAAAAGTACATAAATACGCCGCTATTATGGATTTAAGTAATTACTTAACTCGCCGCGTAAGTGCGCTTTCGGGCGGGGAGCAACAACGCGTACATATGGCGCGTACTTTAGCGCAACTAAACGCCTTTACACAATCGGCCAAGCCAAAACTAATGCTGCTCGACGAGCCTACATCAGCACTTGATATGCGCCACCAACATGCTTTGCTCAGCTGCGTTAAAACCTTTGTAGAGCAGGGTAACAGCGCCATTATTGCAATACACGATCTAAATTTGGCCAGCCTTTATGCAACCGATGCTATTTTACTGCACAACAAAAAAGTGCTGCAAAGTGGGCCTATAAACACCGTATTAACTGAACAAAACTTACAACAAATGTACGCCATGAAACTGCACGTAAACCCTCATCCTTATAACGATGCACCCATGGTTTTTTCTCAACGTCAGGAGTTTTTATGAGAGAGCAAGCGTTAAACGATGCACGCACCTTGGTTTACAAAACCAATGCTGGTGTCATGTCGACCATTTCTAATAATTTACGCGGCTACCCGTTTGGCTCAGTAACCCCCTATATGTGCGACGAACAAGGCCGTGTTTACTTTTTTATTAGCGATATAGCCCAGCACACTAAAAACTTAAAGCACGACTCTCGTATGAGCCTTACCATATTTGACGCCGCCGACTACGGCGATCAAAACGAGCACGGCCGCGTAACGCTCGTAGGCGATGGCTCTATTGTGCCAAGTGAGCAAGCACACACTTTACTTAATAACTATATTGCCCTATACCCCGAAGCCGCTAGCTATCGCAATGCGCACGACTTTCAGTTATGGCAATTAGACGTAGTGCGAGTGCGTTACATTGCCGGCTTTGGCAAAATATTTTGGCTTGAACAAATCGAGTGGCAGGGCGAGGCAAAAAACTGGGATGAAAGCCAACAGCAAAGCATGATTAACCATATGAATGAAGATCACCAAGATGCTATGTCGCTCATATTAATGCAGCACTACGGCGTAGCCGATAACACCCCAATAATGAGCGGCCTATTACCCACTGGTTTTTATATACAAAGCCAAAAGCGTAATTACTTTATTAATTTTAAAACCCAGTGCAACAGCCCGTTAGAGGTACGTAAAGCGCTGGTTACGTTAACCAATCAAGCACGCAACAACTTAGCTAATACAGAGGAAACAGTATGAAAAAATTAATTGCTTTACTAAGTACTGCACTACTACTTAGTGTCAATGCAGCACATGCGGACGAATGCACACTTAGCCTTGATGCAAACGACATGATGCAGTTTTCAACTAAAACGCTAAGCGCTCCTAAAAGCTGTAAAAAAGTAACCGTAAAGCTTTGGGCGTGTTGAGCTTTGCGGATTGAAATTTGTTCAATCTAGGGGCTATTAAATCGCGGCGCGAGGTTTGTAACCTAGTGGGCTAAGTAAAAATCGAGCAACAAAGAGTTTATCGCCCCTAGGCAGAACCCGAAGGGCAGCGCATGTTTGGCATTTATGCTGCGTTATCGCCTATTTATGTGGAATAACCACACTTCATAGGCTCTGCCTTGCCTAAAAACCAAACACACTGCTGCAAATTCAACCATCAAAGAACAACACGCCCTATCCACGTAGGTAAATTACCCGCCAATGTTATGGGCCATAACTGGGTGCTTGCTAGCGAGAAAAACATGCAAGCTATAATAACCGATGGCAACGCAGCAGGGCTTAGTAAC